>JBJXGO010000024.1:0-48055 GCA_046160345.1 Saprospiraceae bacterium | reverse complement strand
CCGAAGGGATTTAATGTAAAAACCGTGCAAAAAACATTAAATCCCTTTGGGATTTGCGGTAAACATCGTATTCTCATACTATAAACATAGATTCCCTTCGGGAATTTTGGAGCGGCTGGATAGTTACTATTTTTTGCCATTGGACAGTGCACTGAAATGTCTTGTGTCAACTTTGCCATACAGTCCTGGTGAAAACTCCAACCACGACAGGAAGAAATCAAGCCAGCGCCCGCATTTTCATCTCGACCCTATAGCCCAACTTATGTAGCATCGCTTCGCAATCTTCCCAAGCCAGCCCAAAGTTGCGAACATCGGCAAGTCCAATTTTCCCCAACGCTTCTGTTAAGAGTTGCAAATCACTATCCGCAAAATCGCCCTCTAAAAGCGTGGTTTCTGCCCAATCAATTAATTCTGAAAGGGTAGTTTCCCCTTCCAAATAGGAAAGCAGTCCGCCAGCGACCATTTTTTTAGTTGTCATGTCTATCCAATTTTTGATGTCCTTTGTCAATGGGAAATTTTTCGTGGATTTCTCTCAAAACGCCATTTTCATCAAAGATTTCCTGTCGAAACGCCACAGTTTCTTCGTTGTGGTCAACCACTTTGACATAACGTGCTTTCTATCCGAAACGACCGACAATTTCAAGCCAATAAGTTCGCCCGCCTGTTTCGGTCAATATCCAATTCCCAAATTGCTTTTCATTTTTAAGACGTTTTGTATTTCCCATAAATCTTCACAAAATTAGGGATTTGGATTCAATTCACCCCACACTCCACCCCCAGCACCTCCATCGCCATGATGGATTCTGTAATCAAACTTGAATTAAGTCTCTACTTGGAAACAACTTCCAAGCCCTCAATCCGACTAAAATGTTTGGTGTTAAGCGTGGCGAGCTGCAAGCCATTTTGTTGTGCGGTGGCTGCAATTAACAAGTCGGGGAAGTCAATTTGCTTGTTGACTTTTTTGAGTTGTAGTTGGGTTCTGATTGCGCCTTCGATACAGGCATTGTCAAGCGGAAGCACGGCAACATTCTCAAATATGGTGTCCCAAAAAGCCTTTTGAGATTCCGTGCAGCCAATGTAAATTTCAAACTTAGTGATGACGGAAACGACAAAGAGGTCGTATCTGTCGGTCAGTTCCACGAAAAAGGAGTTGACTTTCTTCGTTTTTCGGAAGTAGTCAATTAATACCGAAGTGTCTAATAGAATTAGTGATTGGTTCTCCATTGACTCATCCAGACTCTGGTTTGCAGAAATTGTTGATACTGTTCTTCCGACATGACGGGACCTTTGAGTAGGAGCGTCCGAAAGGCCGTCTTCTCGACCGTTTTCCGTGCTGGCAATATTCTTTCTGCCAAATCTGATTTGAGTTGGAAAATTTGGCTGGCTGGAAGTTGCTTTACCAATTCGAACAATTCAGTATAGCCGATTCTCAATTTGAGTTCCATATCTGATAAATTTTGAACAAAAGTACAGTTTTTAAATTCACCCCGCACTCCACTTTACCCGCCGAAGCCAATTCATTCGCCGAAGTTTTAACGAAGGAGAAAGCGTAGGCGGGATGATCGTTTTAGTTTCAATTCACCCCACACTCCACCCCCAGCATCTCCATCGCCGCAATAAATTCCCTCCCACACTCAATGCGCAATCATCGGGAAATCCTCAAAGTTATTGAGGTAAGCAGAAAAATCTCTCTTACTGCATGACAAATGATTGTCTTTCATCAAAAAAGTGAGCGTGAGGGTTTTGCCCGATCGAGAGCCGACATTGTAGGTGTCATATTCTTCCTGCAATTTGTCTTGCTTGATGAGCGTCAGTTTTTGCCAGATCCCTTCGAATCGAATAACGAAAATATAAACCAGCTTGGGAGGTGTTGATTTTGCCAATTGCACAAGATTTGTGCTGAATTGGGCTTTAGTACCCGAAGCCGTACGCTTACCGGTCGCTGTTTTGACTTGTACCCGGATAAGGTCGCCATTCATGTCTTGAACGACAAAAATGTCGTCGCCAACATCAACTTCAGGTATTGCAACATTCCAGCCCCGGCAAAGTAATTCGGACATCACGATGAACTGCCCGGCTTTACCCAGGTACAGATTCTGTTTCTTCGACATGGGAAAGGTTTATCGTATAAATGGGCTTATCAATACCTGGGTCAATAAATTCGACACGCTGAATTTTATGAGAAAGTTGTTCCGTTTCCACACCCGTGAGGAAGGGTAGGATGTGGTTTTGTATTTTCCCATAAATTTCCTCGAAGTCGGAATTGACATCGTAGGCAATATGGATAAGAGGCAATTGAGAAGTACCCGGAAACAACCCAGACAATTCTTTACGCACTTTTGGCGAAAGGCTGAAATTATATCCTCCCATTAGTTTGCTGACAGTCACGACCAGAGTGTTCATACATTTCAAATTTTACTGTAAAAGTAAGGTATTTTTCAATTCACCCCACACGCCACTTTACCGCTGAAGCCAATTCATTCGCCGAAGTTTTAACGAAGGAGAAAGCGTAGGCGGGATCATTATTCAAGTATCAATTCACCCCACACTCCACCCCTAACACCTCCATCGCCGCAATAAACTCATTCCCCACCGCCACTTTTTTGGCCATGGAGGTAAACGGCAATTTTTCTTTGTTTTGATAATCAATAAGTTCCATGCGCAGGGTATGCTTGCCCTTGTGGGCGGTACATAATTTTTCAATCTGCTCCAGGAATTCTACCGATATACGCTCAATGGGAATTTTAAGCGTCACGGACTGCGTTTTTTCTTCGCCGATGGTTTCCAGCAGGCGTACGTTTTGTACCCGAAACTCCATTTCGTCAGAGTTGTAGCGCTGCTTATACTCTCCTTCCACATATACCGTGGTGCCTTCCTCAAAAAAGGATTTGAATTTGGCGTAACTTTCGGAAAACATCGTGATCTCGAGCGATCCGGTATAATCCTGCAGGGTAAATCGGCCCCAACCGGTGCCCCGTTGGCTGATGCGGTGTTCGGCTTTCAGGACAAAACCGGCTACGTTGACCTTGCGGCCTTTGAAATTGTCCACATTGGCGAGCGGCGTGGCGAAGTTTTCCCATTCATATCGGAAATCGTCGAGCGGGTGCCCACTGAGATAGAGGCCCACTACGTCACGTTCCTTTTGAAGTTTGAAGATCAGGTTCCAGTCTTCTGCTTTGGGAGCTTTGGGCTCCGGGATGCTGACCGAATCAGACAGATCGCCAAAAAGGGAGTTGACCGACATTATTTTGTCTTCCTGAAAAGCAGAGCCGTATTTGAGCAGGTTTTCTATGAAGGTTTCGTGTTTGTCGGTTGGGGTAAAAAACACCCCCCGCGCGATGCCAAAACTATCGAAGGCCCCGGCGTAAACCAGGTTTTCCATCACCCGTTTATTCACCACCCTCAAGCTCACCCTCCGCATGAAATCATAAATATCCTGGAAAGGGCCTCCTGTTTTACGTTCCGCAATCATTACTTCCACGGCAGCTTCGCCCACACCTTTCACGGCGCCCATGCCGTATCGAATGTCGCCTTTTTTGTTGACCGAAAAATTTACGCCCGATTCGTTTACGTCCGGGCTTTTTACGGCCAATCCCATGCGCTTGCACTCTTCGAGGAAGAATGTGATTTTTTCAATGTTGCTCTGAGAGTGGGTCAACACCGCAGCCATGTATTCTGATGGGTAATGCGCTTTCAAATAAGCCGTTTGATAGGCCACCATAGCATAGCAGGTCGAGTGCGACTTGTTAAAAGCGTACATGGCGAAGGCTTCCCAATCGGTCCAGACTTTTTCCAGGGTTTTGGCCTCGTGATTGCGCGCAGTACCGCCTTCGATGAACTGACTTTTCATCTTGTCGAGCACGGCCTTTTGCTTCTTACCCATGGCCTTCCGCAATACATCGGCATCACCCTTTGAGAACCCGGCTAGTTTTTGGGAAAGCAGCATGATCTGCTCCTGGTAGACTGAAATTCCGAAGGTGTCTTTCAAATACTCCTCCATGTCCGCCAAATCATACGTTACTGCCTGCCGCCCGTGCTTGCGGGCAATAAAATCCGGGATGTATTCCAAAGGTCCCGGACGGTACAATGCGTTCATGGCTATGAGATCATCAAATTTGTCGGGCTTTAGGTCGCGGAGGTACTTCTGCATGCCTGCGCTTTCAAACTGGAAGGTGCCGTTGGTTTCGCCTCTTTGATAAAGCTCGTAGGTCTTTTTGTCGTCGAGCGGGATGTCGTCTATGTTGATTTTGACGCCGTGATTTTGTTCAATAAGAATCAAGGCATCCCGAATGATGGTGAGGGTTTTTAGTCCCAAAAAGTCCATTTTGATTACGCCTGCATCCTCAATGATGGAACCTTCATACTGCGTTATGAGCAATTCGGTTTCTTTGGAGGCATAAACCGGGATGATTTCCGTGAGGTCTTTTGGCGCAATAATGATACCTGCCGCATGGATGCCCGTGCCACGTACTGAACCTTCAAGTATCATGGCTTCCTTCAAAACCATGCCTTCAGGGGTGTCGGCGGCGGCTAAATGCTCCCGGAGTTTTTTGGCGTTTTCAATGTCTTCAGCACCGAGATTTTCCTTTTCTGCCAGGGAACCCTCGCCTGTAAAAGGAGCGGTGAGCACACGCCTGAGCGAGGTGCCCGGTTTGTCCGGCACGAGTTTAGCGAGCGCATTAGCCTGGTCGAGTGGCAAATCGAGCACGCGCGACACATCCTTGATACTCATTTTGGCGGCCATGGTGCCGTAGGTCACGATCTGCGCAACTTGTTGTTTCCCATACTTTTCCACCACATAATCAATGACCTTCTGCCGGCCTTCATCGTCGAAATCCGTATCAATATCGGGCATGGATTTACGGTCGGGATTCAGGAATCGTTCGAACAGCAACTGGTATTTGATCGGGTCAATATTTGTTATGCCGATGCAGTAAGCCACCGCGCTTCCTGCTGCTGAGCCGCGGCCCGGGCCAATGAACACGCCAATGTCTTTTCCGTGGTTGATAAAATCTGCCACGATCAGGAAGTAGCCCGCGAAGCCCATGGTCTTGACCGTGTTTAACTCAAAATTGAGCCGGTCTTCAACTTCTGGTGTGATTTCCCGGTATTTTTTTCGGGCGCCTTCGAAGCTCAGGTGGCGCAGATAATCGTCCTGGGTTTGGAATTCCTGTGGCACCACAAAATTGGGCAACAGGATGTCCTTTTTCAGTTTCAGGTGCTCGCATTTGTCCACAATTTCCATGGTGTTGTCCAAAGATTGCGGCACATCTTTGAACAAGGCCCCCATTTCAGCCTGAGTTTTGAAATAAAACTGGTCGTTCCAAAAGGCGAAACGTCCGCCTTTCATCACGGTACCTTCTTCCACAAATTCGCGGATGGCAGGGGTGGACTGTTTCTCTCCTGTGTTTACGCAAAGCAGGATATCATGGGCATTCGAGTCCTTTTGGTCCACATAATGCGAATCGTTGGTGCAGATCACTTTCACCTTGTATTCCTCGGCCCAGCGGAGCAATACTTCATTGACGCGGTCTTGCTCCGGCATCTGATGTCGTTGGATCTCAATGTAATAGTCCTCGCCAAAAATATCGAGCCACCATTCAAATTCCTTTTTTGCCTCGGCTTCTTCTTTCCTTAAAATGGCCTGTGGCACCATCGCACCTATGCAACAGGTGGTAGCAATAAGTCCTTCATGATATTGCAAAATCAGTTCCTTGTCAATGCGCGGGTATTTTCCATAAAGACCCTGGATATAGCCCAGGGAGCAGAGTTTAACCAGGTTTTTGTAACCCTCCGGGTTTTTAGCAAGGAAAAGCTGGTGAAAACGCCTGTCCTTGTCCTCCTTGGTAAACGTGCGCCGGTGCCGGTCAGTCACCACATAGAACTCGCAACCCACTATGGGCTTCACCCCCTCGTGTTTAGCCGCTTCAGCCACAAACTGGAACACGCCAAACATATTTCCGTGGTCGGTGATGGCCAGGGCTTTCATGCCATCGGCGGCGGCTTTTTTGAACAGGCCGGGGATGGAGGCCGCTCCGTCAAGCAGCGAGTATTGGGTGTGGCAGTGGAGGTGTGCGAAGTTTGGCATGGGTTGTGCTGATTTTGGGCAAATTTAAAACAAAAAGTGGGAAGCTTTGTCAAGATGTTGAAAACATGTAGTTTTGAAGCCTAAAAAATTCTTTGCTTGAATGTCGTTGCTCCCCAATGCTGAATTTGCCTTTGTCCCGATAGAAAAACTGACGGAATATGCGCTCAATCCAGAACACCCGGTTGGGAAGCATAAAGCAGCAGTTTTTGAGGCTATTTTGGGAATTACTATCACCGATGCGGACTTTTTGAGGGAGAAAATCATGGAAGCAATACTTACACACGATGTAAAACCCACACGGCAGGACGAATTTGGTCAACGATACCAAATGGAGTTTGAAATGGAACGGAATGGACGCTCTGCAACAATACTGACCTCATGGATTTTGGAACCAAGCGAACTTTCAGCTCGTCTAACGAGTTGTTATGTCAAATAAATCAATGGATATGAATCAAGAAATAAAGCTGCTTGATGTCGTTGCGCTGCTCAAAGCAATGCCGGCCCAGAAACTAAAGGCAGGTCAAGTCGGCACTGTCGTAGAGGTGTTTGGTGATAACGACTTTGAAGTGGAATTTGTGGACAAACAAGGTAGAACTATTGCTATGCTCCCCTTAAAGAAGGCGGATTTGTTGGTGTTGCAATATGAGATGGAGGGGGTATGATGCTTGCTATTCTGAGTAGCCCAGGCGTATGAGAGATTCTTTTGCGACCTTAATCCCCTCTCATGCTGCTTTTCGAATTTTCGAGTGGTCGCAAGTGCGCTTTTAGCTCCATTAAGACTGGCTGGTCCTCCCGAGCATAAATGATGAAAAGTTTGAGCGGAGAGGAAGTGGACATATCGACTAAACAGAAACTGCTTTTTTCCTTTTTGATGTTTCGCTTTCAGGCTTTTCTGCCTTAACCGAGCCTGCTGAAGCATTTCCGCCATTAGATTTAGAACTACCCGTGGAGGCTACAACCAATATTTCCTCCCCCAGCACCGCCTCCAACTTGGCAAGGCTTTTCAAAGTGAAATTGTGTTCTCCGGCCAGCCACTTGCTGATTTCCGACTCGCTTTTGCCAAGAGCTTGTGCGAGGTCGCGTCGCTTCATGCCCTTGCGGTCCAGTATGGCCTGTACCCGGTCGAGGATGTCGGTGTATTTTTGGATGAAAATGTGCGTTTCGGCAGGGATTTCATCCAGTGTCTGGCGGAAAAGACTTTTAGTTGCCATGATTGAATATTTCAAGGACAAAGTTCTTCACTTTTGAGTTAAGTTCAAAGGTTTTTTTATAAAGTTTTTACACTAATTTTGTGTAAATTTAAAACAAAAAGTATTGTGTATTGATGCAACCTGAAATATTTGTGTCCAACTAACCTCCAAAAACCTCCTGTAATACCCGAAGCGCCGATCCGCGATACTTCGCCACCATCTGTCCGGAGGTTTTTTCAGGCAGCAAATAAGGCATTTCTTCCATGATTTTCAACCATTGCACCGAGCGAAAGGTCGAAAACCCTTCGCCTGTAAATGGCTGCGGGTGCGACTGAATGATGCCCACGGCGAGGAGGTAAGCCGTAGTGCTGTTCCGGCTCGGATCTTTTACCGGGACAAGGTTTCGGTCTACCCCAAAAATCAGGTCGCCTATTTTCATTCGTTGCGCCCAGCAGCGGAGATCCCGAAGCAAATTTTCCGGGAATTCAGATTTTATCCGAGTCATTTCCTCCTCAAAAAGCTCTTGATCCCACATTCTGAAAGCCGTCCAAAAGGGCGCAAGAAGATTTGCCGTATCAAAAGGTATTTGGTGTTCGGAAAAAACAACACGTTGCTCCTTTTTCAATTTATCCAATCGAACAAGCCACACATTTGCTCCCTGGCTCACTTTTTTGCGCAAATCAGCGAGTGGAAACTGGGTGTTTTCAAACAAAGGAAAAGCAGCGAAAACTTTTACATCGGCGCGGCGCACTTGAAAAATGCGTTTGGCCGCGGCCTTTTGGCGCTCAAATTCTGCCTTAAATGCAGCCAATAACGTCGCGTCGTCAGTAGCCATCAAATTTTCAGCATTGGAATTGTAGGTCCAGTTGAAAGAACCGCTTAGCAGCAACCGGTCGTCTACTACTGCAAACTTGTGGTGCATCAGCCCGGCCGCACTACCTGCCCAAAGTTGTCCATTCTTCCGTACAAATGCTTGAAAATCAAGTCCGCCTTCGCGGATATTCTGATTATCGTATTCGAGCAGCAGTTCCACGCGAACGCCACCCCGGAGCCGTTCGAGCAAAGTATCAAAAACTTCTTTGTGAGAAAACCAGCAGACTGCCGCACAGATGCTGTGTTTTGCCTGGGAGAGATAGCCACAAAGGTGCTCTGGCAGGTTTTGAAAATAGGCAGTATTCATCGGTTGGGTCAAATTTAAAACAAATTTAAAACAATTTGCTTAAATTATTTCCCTTTTTTGGAATTGTATTTCGAATCTTGCAATACAAACATCAGCTCAAAAACCTTACTTCATACCCTGCTTTCTTCGCTTCCAGATACTGCTTTGCAGTTTCTCCTACAGTCTGTTCAAATGGCAGGTACTCAAATCCAAAAACCGAGCGCGATTTCTCATTTCCATACGTATAATGCGTCACGCTGGCGCGGGCACTTTCTCTGGTAGCGAGCGGCGTGGCGCCCAGAATTTTTTCTTTGAGCCATTCTACCCGCCAGGCCACTTCAGCCAAAAAAGGCCCGACTGTAATGGGCGGTGGCGGCACTCCTAACTCCTTGGCGATCATGGAAAAAAACTGCCGATGCGAAAGATTATCGCTGTTTAATATATACCGTTCACCAGAAATATCACTTTCCATAAGCAAGATAATAAAACGCACCACATCCCGTACGTCAACAAAGCCAGAACCGCCACTGGGACAAAATTTTAGTCCCTCATCTATTTTTTTGAAAAAACCGGCCATGCCCTCGTCCCAATGGCTGCTACCTACGATCACTGAAGGACTTACAATAGCAGCCGAAAGGCCTTCAGCAATGCCGCGCTGTACTTCCATTTCTGCCCCGTACTTGCTGAGTGCATATCGACTGTTGTGCCTGCTTTCAACCCATTTGCAATTTTCATCCAGATGAGGTCGGTTCGGAGTACGGCCCAATGCTGCAATACTGCTTATGTGCACCATTCTTTTTATTCCAAAATCAAGGCAGAGATTGACGATGTTTTTTGTGCCTTCTACGTTGATTTTCAACATCTTGGCGGCATCTTTTGGGTGGAAGGAAACCAAGGCCGCGCAGTGGATCACATGGGTAATGCCTTCAAAAACTTCTTCCAAAGCCCCTAAATCAGTTACATCGGCTTCGGACCATTCCAGCTTGCCGTTCAGGTCATTGATGAGGTCAAGCCGGCTGGTCTTGCGTCGCAAGCCTCTGACTTTATGGCCTTTTTGCAGCAGGGAACGAACCAGATAAGACCCAAGGAACCCCGAAGCGCCTGTGACTAAAACAAAAGCATCTTTTTGCATTCGTGCTTATTTTTTTAACGTTTGAGTGTATTCGGCCGCGGCTTTTATTTCCTCAGGGCTAAGGACCGTATTGAATGGGGCCATCAATTTTTTGCCGTTCGTGATAATATTGATCCGGTCTTCAAGGCTGAGCGTGCTCTCGCCCAGGTTTTTGGCGCCATTCAGGCCCAGCGCACCATCAGCACCGTGACATAGCACACATTTTTGGCGAAAAACGGCCATGCCATCAGGTGTGCTTATTGTGCTATTGATATTTTTGGCAGCTGTATTGCTTTCCGCAGTTTTATCTGCTGGTGAACCACAAGCGGTTGAAAACAACAGGATTCCCCACAGGGAATTGATAGAAAAATTAAACATGCACATTCATTGGGTCAAACCGTTTAGGCTAAAAATGGAACGGTTTGGCTAAAAAACAAGAAAATATGGGGCAAATGTTCGATTTTGGGTCAAAATTTGCTGTCTAAAATTTATCCCAATAGCCGAATTTGAATGTTTTTCCACAATTTCGTCTTTTGTAGGCTAAATATCATAATTTGTGTTTGTTGTGCAATTTGAATGCGGTTATATTTGCCGACTCTAAATGCCTAAACACCTGTCATCGATAAAAGATTAACTGAGTTTTACTTAGTGTTTGTTCATAGTGTTTGTTTTTTGTTTTGTCCCTGTCGAGTAGCAATATTTGACAGGGTTTTTTATGTTAAATTTTGACTTAATTGAAAAATATTCATTTTTGGCACACCTTTCGCTAACAGTTTATTGCTTCATACAATAGAAACGGTTTAGTGAAAAAGCCCAAGGCAAACGTGCCTTGGGCTTTTGTTTTTAAAAATCGGGAACTCCTGTTAGCCTCAGAAAAAAATACTCAGCGCAACAGGGTCAAGCTTCCGGCCTTTACTTTTTCCACGCCATCACATTTGTAACGCAAACGATAAAGGAAAACGCCAGGATTGTTGGGCTTCCCATTGGATGTACCGTCCCAGGTCTCAAAGGCAGTAGCTGCTGCAAACACGCGCCCGCCCCAACGGTCAAAAATTTCAAAAGAGATAAATTCATCCACCGCAAACGGATTGCTGATGCCAAATTCGTCATTGACCTTGGGGGTTTCACTTGGCGTGAATGCGTTGGGGATAAAAACTTGGTTGCAATCCAGTGTTGCAGGGTCAATTACCGTGACATGGACAGTATCCGTTGCCTCACATCCATCCAAATAGTTGAAGGTGATCTCGTAGGTGGTAGTAACAGTAGGTGTGATAATGGGCTGTGCTAAAATGGGGTTGTCAACCCCGGCTAAAGGCGACCATACGAACTGCCCGACACAAAATTGGGTTACAGCAGGCTGAAAAGAATTCCCCAGATAAATCAGGGTGTCGCGGGTCAGAATTTTATCAGCGTTCAGGTTGTACTTTTTGATTTCGTCTTCATTGAGGGCTTTGCTGTGAAAGCGCAGCTCATCAAAAACACCTTTAAGTTCTAAATCAAGCGGACAAACCTGGTTTCCGATGATGAGTGGGGTAGTATTGGTCAAGTCAATACGCGCCTTCGACGTTTTTGAATCTCGCCAAATTCCATTCACATAGATTGAAAAAAGCGTGTTACTCCGAGTAATGGTAATGTATTGCCAGCATGCATCGGGGTCTAGGGAAGCAGTTACATTAGCAAGCAAGGTGTCGTTTTCGCTTATCCCAGCGCTAATTCGGCCAAATTTATCATTATAACGCACCCAAAATGCATTGTTCAGATCGCAAGAATCCTGCTTTGCCATCACCAGTTGGGAAGCATTTTGCTGTACGTTCTGAGGAGTTGGACGGAAATAAAAACTAACTGTAAAGTCGCTGGTGCTGAATACATCTGCAAAAGGCCCCACCAGGTTGATCGCGTCATTGTCGTCGAGGAAATACATGGCGGAGTCGCGCAGTCCGCAATCACAGCCAATAGCTCCTTTGAGCGCGCCACTGGAGCCGTTACCGCTATCGTCTATAGCTTTACAGTTGTCAAAAGAAAAATAGGCCTCTAATTTATCTGAAACGACTTGGGCAGAAGCAAGGCCTGAAATGAAAAGTAAAGAGAGGAGAAAAAATATACGCATTCGAGAATCGAGTTTTGGAAAGGTTGAGATGGTTGAGGTTTTGAAATCTTTGAAGAAACGCCATTGACGGCAGTAAAGTGTGAATCTTGAACAAGAAAAAGGCTACTTGCCAAAAAACGACTGTTTTATCGGCCAAGCATTTTGCCCAAATCGCCCATTCCGGGGGGCATCATGCCCTGTAAGAGCTTGTTGGTTTCTATGGCGGCTTTTTTCTTTGCTTCTTCCAAAGCTTCATTTATGGCCACCAAAACAAGGTCTTCAACCTGTTCCAAATCATTCATGTCCAATTTGGTTGGATCTATTTTGATGTTTTCAATGTGCAGATCACAGCCAGCCTTTACCAATACGGCGCCATTGCCAGCATCCGCTTCTACAAAGGTGTCAGCCAATTGTTGTTGTAATTCTTCTTGTTGTTTTTGGAGGTTTCCGAACAGATTGTCGAACATAGCAAGTAGGATTTGTTGAATGGAGGATTTGTTGAGTTGAGGCCCCTATTAAAGGCCTTCGGTAATGGCATCTTTGTCGATTTTCCGAATCATTCCACGCAGAACTGCGCTTGCCCCGACTTCTACAAATTCTGTGATGCCATTTGAAATCATGTTTTCGATGGTTTTTGTCCAACGAACAGGGGCAGTAAGTTGGGCGATCAGATTTTTGCGAATTTCTTCCGCATCTGTCACCGGTATGGCGTGTACGTTCTGATAAACCGGGCAGACGGGTTTTGAAAAATTGGTAGTGTTAATGGCCGCTTCCAATTCGTCCTGCGCAGGTTTCATCAAGGGAGAGTGAAAGGCCCCGCCCACGGGCAACACCAATACACGCTTGGCACCAGCTGCGCTTAGTTTTTCAACGGCTATTTCGATTCCTTTGCGTGAACCAGAAATGACCAATTGACCAGGAGAATTGTAGTTAGCCGCCACAACGATTTCATTTTTAATACTTTGGCAAATCTCTTCTACTACGGCATCGTCCATGCCCAATACTGCGGCCATGGTGCCGTCTGCCAATTCGCAAGCCTTTTGCATCGCCGAAGCCCGTTTGTCAACGAGCAAAAGGGCATCTTCAAATGCCAGGGCGCCTGCGGCACAAAGGGCGGTAAACTCCCCTAAAGAGTGCCCGGCCACCGCAGAAGGCAAAAACGCGGCGCCTGCTACCTTTGCCCGGATAATGCTTTCCAAAAAAACAGCAGGCTGGGTGACATTGGTCTGGGTCAAGTCTTCTTTGGTGCCATTGAACATGACATCGCTGATGCGCCAACCGAGCAGGGTGTTCGCTTGTTCGTAAAGTTCGTTGGCCTGTGTGTTCGCCTCATAAAGTTCCTTGCCCATGCCCTCTGCCTGAGAGCCTTGCCCAGGAAAAACATATCCTTTCATGCGTAAAATATCTGCTTAAGTTATTGCTGATCGACCCGGCTCGAACTGATTTGGAATTTTTTCTCGCCGTTTAAGGCAGCAAAAGTAGTAAAAGGGTAAAACCTTCACAGCAGAAACCTTTGCAGCTCGGCAACCCTTACTACTTTTGCCACTCTTTTGACCTGCTAAACCACAGCCGATCATAATTTTTTTTAGATTCAAAAGAAACAATTCCCTGCCAACCCACTGACAGACCCGTATCCAATAGTATAATGGCCCAAAATTTTGACCTCCAAGCCCTCAACCATCAAATCCATTTGGAAAGTGGATTTGTAGAAAAACTCAAAGCCGAGACCTCCAAGGTCATAGTCGGTCAAGAGCAAATGCTCGAAAAATTGCTAATTGGTCTCCTGACTAAAGGTCATATCCTGCTTGAAGGAATGCCGGGTTTGGCCAAAACATTAGCGATCAGGACTTTGGCCCAAGCCGTAGATGCACAATTCAGCCGAATTCAGTTTACCCCCGACTTGCTTCCTGCGGATGTGGTGGGTACTATGGTTTACAACCCCGCCCGTGCTGAATTTACGGTGCGAAAAGGACCAATATTCTCCAATTTCGTGCTGGCCGACGAGATCAACCGAGCTCCGGCAAAGGTTCAAAGCGCACTTCTTGAAGTGATGCAGGAACGGCAAGTCACGATAGGTTCAGAGACCTTTCATTTGGACGACCCTTTTTTGGTGCTTGCCACACAAAACCCGATCGAACAGGAAGGAACTTATCCCTTGCCCGAAGCGCAGGCCGACCGATTTTTATTGAAGGTGAAAATTGGCTACCCAACTAAAGAGCAGGAGCTCAGCATTATACGCCGCAACCTCTCGGGCGAGCAGCCGAATGTGCACAAAGTGCTGGATACCGCTACTTTGCTGAGAGCCAGGGAGCTGATGCACGGCATTTATATGGACGAAAAAATAGAGCAATACATCCTCGATATCGTATTTGCCACACGGAACCCAGCTCAGGCAGGGTTAAAAAATCTGGCCCCGCTCATCCAGTATGGTGGATCGCCCAGGGCAAGTATCGCATTGGCGCAAGCTTCGCGGGCCACGGCATTTTTGCGTCGCAGAGGCTATGTAGTGCCTGAAGATGTGCGATATATCTGTGCAGATGCGCTTCGACACAGGATTGGGCTTACCTATGAGGCAGAGGCTGAAGGACTGACAGCAGATGAAATCGTGACCAGGGTACTCAATGCTGTGGAAGTGCCTTAGGGGGCTTGAAAAAACAATGTGTAGCTTTGGGGCGATTCCTGTGGGTCCATACCGTCCATCTTCTGAATACGCTCTTTTTTAGCGCATTAACAGATGGTCTGCTTATCCCCTTTTACCCCGCTATAATTTTCGGTGCAGTTTTTGCAAAATTCAGACGAAACTAGCGTGAAATTACTATGTCAGAAATCGCCAAATTTATCGAACAAACACTTTTGAAGCCAGACACAAACCTGGCCGATCTCAAGCGCATTTGCGAAGAAGCCAAACAAATGAGCTTTTTCGGTATTTGTGTCCCGCCTTATTTTATACGCGAAGCCCGAAGGATAATAGACCAAACAAGTCCCAAAACCCGGCTCGTCACGGTGGTTGGCTACCCAATGGGCTACACGGGTATTGCTGCCAAAAGCGAAGAGATCAAACGTGCCACCGAAGATGGCGCCGACGAAATTGATGCTATGGTTAATATTGCGGCCATCAAAAGTGCACAATGGAATCATGTGCGCAATGATATTGAATCGCTTGCTCTGGCTACAAATATGCGCGGGCGCACACTCAAGCTCATTTTGGAATGCGGACTGCTCAATTCCGAGGAAATTGCTCAGGTTTGTGAATTTGCTGAAAACTCTCGTATTGCATGGTTTCAAACTGGGACCGATTTTAATGGGCATCCCGTTACTCCTGAAATGGTTCGTATGCTTCGGGCACTCGCCCCGGCAAACATAAAGATCAAAGCTGCTGGAGGCATCCACACATTTTCAGCCGCACAAAGCTTGCTTGATGCTGGTGCTGACCGTATCGGCACTTCGGCCGGAGTAGATATTGTTGGAGATTCCAGATGAATTTTCCGACGAAAAAGTTTGCATGTAAAACTTTCTTACTTACTTTCGTCCACAACTAATCCTTTGCGTGCGATGACAACCAATTCCATGATCAAAAGCGGACAACTCTTGGTGGCAGAGCCCTTTATGCTTGACCCGTATTTCCGCCGAACCGTAATCCTGCTATGCGAACACCATGAGGAGGGTAGTATCGGCTTCATTCTGAACAAAAAAACAGATATGAAGGTAAACGACCTAATTAACACCTTCCCCAACTTTGAGTCGGAAGTGTTTTATGGCGGGCCGGTGCAAACTGACACCTTGCATTATGTTCATAATGTAGGGGATTTGTTGGAAGAAAGCATTCCGCTTACGGACGGAGTGTGGTGGGGTGGCGATTTCGACAACCTCAAATTCTTGATAACCAGTGGTTTAATGGAACCAGACAACATACGCTTCTTTGTGGGGTATGCAGGCTGGTCAGGCGGGCAACTTGAAGAAGAAATGGAAATAGGTTCCTGGGTTACCGCCCCCATGCATGCCAATTATCTTTTCAAATCCCAGCCTGCCAACCTTTGGAGCCAGGTCATGTACAACAAGGGCAACCGTTTTGAGATCATTGCAGATATCCCGGAGTATGTAAGCTGGAATTGATTATATGGTATCTGCCACCGATTTGTCCAATTCGGACTATTTTGACCTGAAAAGAAGGAAGGGTTTTCGCAGCAAACTACCTTTGCCCCAACATCCTTCCTTTTTATATGAATAGATTTTTCCTCAGCCTCCCCTTCCTTGCCCTTGCCTGTTCAGGAATTGCTCAAAACAACTCCCACATTACAGGTAGCCTTCAGGCCAATGGCAACTTTTTTTTTGCTGCTGATTCCGTGCTTGGCACAGTAGGGATTCCGCAATACGACAATCAAAAATTTGGAGCAGAATCCTGGCTTTCGCTCAATTATTCGCACAATGGCCTTGATGTGGGCATGCGATTTGATATGTTCAACAATTCTAATTTGCTGAATCCGAACGCTTCATACTCCGATGTAGGAATTGGGCGTTGGTTTGTTCATAAGCAAATTGACAAGTTTGACATATCCGGAGGGTACCTCTACGATCAAATCGGGTCCGGAATCATTTATCGCGCCTATGAGCAGCGTACTTTAATGATTGACAACGCATTGCTCGGGGCACAAGTGGGCTATCAGATCAATGACAATTGGAAGGTACGGGCGTTCACTGGCCGGCAAAAGCAACAATTCGACCGTTACGGAACCATATTAAGAGGCGGGGCAATAGAGGGTTTTATAAAACCAGACTCTACCAAAGACCTCACCATAGCACCAGGGGCAGGCATTGTTGGCCGCACCTTTACAAGTGAAACAATTGATGATGCAAGATTTGAAGTAGCGGGCTATTTGCGAGACGAGCAGATTGATTTGCAGTATAATACGTACGCTGCTACTATTTACAACACTTTGTCAGCAGGCAATTTTACCTGGTATCTGGAAACGGCTTTCAAGACAAAAGACGTCATTTACGACCCGAATGCTCCGCGATCCATTTTGATTGGCAATGAAATTGATACGGTGAACGGGAAGCTGACAAACCGCGAAGGCTACACGGTTTATTCCAGCCTTTCCTACGCCAAAAAAGGCTTTGGTATCACCCTGGAAGCCAAGCGAACAAAAGATTTTTCGTTCCGGCAGAACCCCGCGGCCTTGGGCATTCAAGGTGCTATCAATTTTTTGCCGCCTATGGCCAAGCAGAACACCTACCGCCTCACCGCTCGATTTGCCCCAGCTACCCAGGAGCTCGGTGAGCAGGCGCTCCAATTGGATATGCGCTACAAATTGAATAAAAAACTTTCTGTCGGGATCAATATTTCGGAGATCCAGTTTTTGGATGGAACCGAGCTCTATCGAGAGATCACACCCGAATTTACCTATAAACAGAAGCGCAAATGGCAAATTATCGGAGGTTTGCAAATTTTGAAGTACAATATTTTTGTTTACCAATTTAAGGGCGAATATGTGGATGCGCTCACGCCCTATGCAGAGTTGTTGTATAAATTCACCCCAAAAAAGTCTGTTCGTGTGGAAGCGCAATACCTTATTACTGACGATGAATTTGGCTCCTGGGTCAATGGCCTGGTAGAACTGGGCCTTGCCCCACATTGGATCTTTTATGCCTCCGATATGTACAAACTCAAACATGGCAAACTTGAAGGGAACCTCACTCCAGAGGAAGCAAAATCTAAAGTCAAATACGACGGCACCCACTTCCCATCTCTTGGAATCGTGTATTCACAAAAGTCTAACCGAGTGTCGCTGGCTTATGTAAAACAAGTAGAAGGTATAAATTGCGCGGGTGGTATATGCCGTTTGGAACCCGCTTTTGAAGGGGTTCGGCTTACCCTGAATTCATCATTTTAAGTCCTTGAGCAAACATTTTGCACAACTTGCTAAACTCAATTTATTATGAAAAATACTTTCTTTTTCCTTTACGCTGTGGCATTGCTATCTATTTCAGCATGTAAAGAGCAGCCCATTATTATACCTGATCCAAGCCTCAACGTAACAGGGCGTACTGTTTTAGTAGAAGAAGTGACCGGGGTACGTTGTGCAAACTGCCCTATTGGCACGCAAACCTTGGTGGCCTTGCAAGGACAATATGGGGCAGACAAAGTAGTGGTGGTATCCCTCCATGCCGCAGGCCCCTTTTCTTTACCCTACTCCAATCAGGAAGATTACCGTAGTGCTGAAACGCAAGAACTTGCCAATTATATAGGCCCCCTCGAAGGATTCCCCACGGCCTCCATTAACCGCCGACTTTTGTCCAATGAAACGTCCATCTTCATTACGCCACATACGCGTTGGGGGGGTGAAGTCGCACAAGACCTCCAAAAAGACCCCAGCCTTGCGGTTACCCTGGACAACCATTTTGATCCCATCACTCGGGATTTGTCCATAAATGTTGGCATTTTGCCCGATCAAAACCTCTCAGGGGAGTATCGATTGACTGTTTTGATCACACAGGACAGTGTTGTGGGTCAACAGCTCAATGGTACCACCCTCATTCCAAATTACATACACCGCCACATGGTACGCGATGTGGTGACCGCCCCAAGCGGCAATGTTATTATGGAACCTTTGGAGGCGGGTCAGATAATCGACAAGTCATTTTCCGTTGTGCTGCCAGCAGGCTGGGACGCAAAACATTGTAGTGTAATAGCCTTCGTCCATCGAGGCATCGTGGATAAAGAGGTGCTTCAAGCGACGGAAAAGCACGTAATAGAGTGATATTTTTCTAAATTAGAAAGTACCCCGTTGAAAGTTGCTTACTTTGACGGGGTTCTTTTTTAAGCTGTAGTACTTTTGCAACCGGAAATTTATCCACCCTTTCACCATACTGGATATGGAGCATTCGGGAGGCTTCAAAGCCGTCCACCGTCAACCGTGTACCGTAAACCGTCAACCGTCTAAACAATGTTTCAACTTACCGAAGAGCAGCTCGCTGTACAACAAGCGGCCAGAGATTTTGCCCAGAACGAACTTAAACCTGGTGTAATTGAGCGCGATAGCAAAGGCCAATACCCTACTGAACAGGTAAAGATGATGGGCGAACTAGGTTTTCTGGGCATGATGGCGCCGTCAGACTATGGCGGCGGCGGCATGGACACCCTTTCTTACGTGTTGGCCATGGAAGAAATTTCAAAGGTTGACAGCTCTTGTTCCGTGATCATGTCGGTCAACAATTCCCTGGTTTGCTGGGGCATCGAGGCATACGGCACTGAGGAGCAGAAACGAAAATACCTGCCAAAGCTGGTTACAGGCGAATGGATCGGCTCTTTCTGTCTTTCTGAGCCAGAGGCCGGCTCAGACGCAACCAGCCAGCGGACAACTGCCGTTGACATGGGCGACCATTATCTTCTTAACGGCACTAAAAACTGGATCACCAACGGTGCGAGTTCCAAACTACACCTTGTGATGGCACAAACCGATGTGCCCAAAGGCCACAAAGGAATCAATTGCCTGATAGTAGAGGCCGACATGCCAGGCGTGACTATTGGCGGAAAAGAAGATAAACTGGGCATTCGGGCTTCAGACACCACCTCTATCATGTACACTGATGTAAAGGTGCCTAAGGAAAACAGGATTGGGGACGATGGTTTTGGGTTCAAATTTGCCATGAAAACCCTCTCAGGCGGGCGAATCGGCATTGCTGCCCAAGCTTTAGGCATTGCAGCAGGTGCTTATGAGCTTTCCGTGGCCTACGCTAATGAACGAAAGGCCTTTGGAAAGCCTATCAGCCAGCATCAGGCAATTGCTTTTAAAATTGCTGATATGGCGACCGATATTGAGGCCGCCCGACTACTCGTTTATCGGGCTGCTGCGATGAAAGACCAAAAACTCAATTACGACCAGGCCGCCGCAATGGCCAAGTTGTTTGCCTCTGAGGTGGCTATGCGTCATACCGTAGAAGCCGTGCAAATTCATGGCGGTTACGGTTTCGTAAAAGAATACCATGTAGAGCGATTGATGCGCGATGCGAAAATCACACAGATTTACGAAGGGACCTCTGAGATTCAGCGTGTTGTGATATCACGCAACGTGCTGAACGGGGAACTGTATGTCCCAATGATGGAGATAAGCTAGGAAATGCCTTGAAATATTCCGTACGCATTTACAATGCCCAGCGCCGAACGGGCACCCGATCAAGTGGCAGCCATTCGCCAGTGTCCCAGTCTCGTGATTCTAAACCTTTGATGCTCAGTTTATAATCAAACTGCGAGGGTATATCGTGTGTATATCCGTGGTAGTAAAAATCCATGCCCGTTTCCTTGGCCATGAGGATTTCTAAAAGCAAGGTTAGCGTGCCCAGGCTGCGACGACTGTACGCAGGGTCAAACACACAATAGGTGCCCGAAACGGCTTTTTCCCCCAGGTGAAAAAAAGAACAGGCGATGAGTTTGCCGTCCAGGTGTACCGCAAGTTCGCGACCTTCGGTGGGGAGCCTGTGGGGGAACTCGGAATGGATAAAAGAACCCAGCGTAGTAGCCTGTTTTTCGTGGAAACGCTCCCGGTGGAGGCCGAAAAGCTGCTCTCTATCGGAGTCAAACCTTGCCGGGGCGCATATTACCTGAAGGTCTTCGTTGCGCCGCAAGATTTGGCGCTGACTCTTGGAAAGTTCAAACCTTGTCAGATTAACCCTTAATGGAATCGTACGGCAAAGTTTGCGATGCCAGGTAGAAAAATTGTGCCGCACAAACCGCCTGCCAAGCAGCCTCCAGCCTTGGGAGAGGATACGATCCAATCCGGCAGGATTCAGCTGAACCATTTCGGCTCGCTCATCAATCACATTTTCAAGGATGGTGGTGGCACTCATAGTGGGGCAAAATTCGGCATTCCAGATTTGCCAAATCAGAGAAAACTTCCCGAAAGTTTCAAACTTTCGGGAAGTTGCGCAAGGAAATCAAACCAATACTTCTGGCACATACGCTTCGTACTCACCTGCTTTCAATTTTTTACCAACAGCGGTGAAGGCTTCGAGTGTGATTTGAATATCTTCTTCTGTATGGACGGCCGTAGGAATCAGCCGAAGGATAATCATACCTTTGGGTATGACGGGATAGATAACAATGGAGCAAAACACACCGTATTTTTCTCGAAGATCTTTTACGATGGCAATGCCTTCGGTCACTCCTCCGTGCATATAAACAGGTGTTACACAGGTGTTTGTGTCGCCGATATCGAAACCTCGCTCGCGCAGGCCGTTTTGAAGGCGGTGGACGTTATGCCAGAGTTTTTCCCGGTATTCCGGGTGGGCTTTGAGCAGTTCGAAGCGTTTGATCGCGCCCACCACGAGCGGCATCGGGAGCGATTTGGCAAAGATTTGCGAGCGCATATTGTAGCGCAGGTAGTGGATGATCTCGGTTGGGCCCGCTACAAAAGCGCCAATAAGTGCCATACTTTTGGCGAAGGTGCTGAAGTAAATGTCCACATCATCGGACACTCCTTGTTCTTCGGCGGTACCCGCGCCCGTTTTGCCCAGCATTCCAAAGCCGTGGGCATCATCAATCAGTAGGCGGAAACCGTATTTTTCTTTCAAGGTACAAATTTCGCGGAGTTTCCCTTGGTCGCCCCGCATCCCGAATACACCTTCGGTAATGACAAGAATGCCACCTTTGGATTCATCGGTGAGGCGTTTGGCACGTTCGAGGCATTTTTCGAAGCTCGCTATATCATTGTGTATGAAAGCGAAACGTTTGCCCAAGTGCATACGCAGGGCATCCACGATGCAGGCGTGACTTTCGGCATCATACACTACTACGTCGTGACGTGTTAGAAGGGCATCAATCACCGACATAATGCCTTGGTAACCAAAGTTCAACAAATACCCGTCTGGTTTTCCGACAAAATTAGCCAATCCGACTTCTAATTGCTGATGGAGTTTCGTTTCGCCCGACATCATGCGGGCGCCCATTGGGTAGGCCAAGCCCCATCGGGCAGCAGCTTCTGCGTCGGCGCGGCGCACTTCCGGGTGGTTGGCCAAGCCCAAGTAGTTGTTGATGCTCCAACACACCATTTCTTTGCCTCTGAATGTCATACGGTTGCCGAGTTCGCCCTCCAATTGTGGGAAAAAATTGTAGCCTTCCCCTATAGCAGCATATTGGTCTAACGGGCCTGCCTGATTGTAAATGCGGTCAAATAAATCCATTTTTGAAGGTTGTATTGCTATTGAGAAATGTTTCAGCCTTTCTTTTTACAAATTGTCGGAGGATGAGCCGGTCAGTTTTTTCAGGCCTGGATAGATTCTTCTTCCTCCTCCATAAACCCTTGCTGTACCATCCATTTGTCGCTGAAAAACTTGGTAACATATTTTGAGCCGTGATCAGAAAATAACAGCACGACCACATCTTCTTCCGTCAGTTCGTTCTGAATTTGCTCAAGCGCCTGAAGGGCCGCGCCGCTCGAATATCCGACCATTAGGCCTTCCATGCGCGCAAGTTCACGAGCGCGAAGGGCACTGTCTTTATCTGTCACTTTTATGAACCGGTCTATTAGCTCGAAGTCCATATTGGATGGGATAATGTTTTTACCGGTGCCTTCGATTCGGTAAGGGTAAATTTCTTTTTCGTCGTAAACACCCGTTTCATGATATTTCTGAAGTACAGAACCATAAGCGTCCACCCCGATGATTTTTAAATCGGGGTTTTGTTCACGAAGATAACGTCCAGACCCAGAAACAGTACCTCCTGTGCTGGCACTTCCGATCAGATAAGTGATCCGGCCGGCTGTTTGTTCCCAGATTTCAGGGCCTGTGCTCAGGTAATGCGCCTCACTGTTTTCAGGATTGTAGTTCTGGTTGATATAATATGCGCCTGGAATATCCTTGGCCAATTGCTCGGCACGGCGGTAATAAGATTCCGGGTCGTTGGGTTTGGCCTCTTGCGGGCAAAGATGCACCTCTGCTCCCATGGCCTTTAGATTGTTCAATTTGTCCTCACTTATCTTGCTAGTCACTGTAAGCACACACTTATAACCTTTAATAGCGGCCACCATGGCTAAACTAAAGCCCGTATTGCCACTGGTGGCATCCACAACAGTCCCTCCGGGCTTCAACTTGCCGAGGCGTTCGGCACGTTCTATCATGTGCAGGGCAATTCGGTCCTTAGCGCTCAGTCCCGGGTTAAAGGCTTCTACCTTGGCGTACACTGTTGCAGGAATATGCAGTACGATGTTATTCAGGCGAATAAGCGGGGTTTTGCCTATTGTCTCAAGGATATTGTTGAAAACCATGCGCCAAAGACGATTTAAAGATGAAAGACGATGAAATCAAGGGCAAAAGTAGTCAGAAAAACTAGTTGGGAGGCTGCTCTTTTTTGCTAATATAAAATTAACAAAAAATTCCTTTGTTGTTGTTTGGTATTTCAGAACAGGTTAATACCTTCGTGCGCCTTCTGCAGAACAATCATTTGGCTAAAGGAGGTATGACTAAATCGTTTAACTTTAATCAAACACACACTATGCTTGTTTTATTGATCGCTGTAGCCATCATTGCGACGGTACGTTTTTATCCGCAAATACAGGGCTACTTATCCTCGTTTGCTGCACGTCATTGATTTTGCAGCCTTTCTTTTAATCCTCAACCGATTTGGTTCTAAAAATTTGAAGAGGCTGACCATTCCCCCGGTCAGCCTCTTTTTATGTGCAATTTTTTTCTCAAAGCCAATTTTGATCAGTTAGTTTGCGGCCAATTCAACAACAACTCCATGAGAGCGCTCCCGAAATTGCTGGGTTTGCTGGATTCGTATTCAAAGAAAAACGGCTTTCCTGCGACCCCCTCCGAACTTTATGAACCATGTAATTACCTGCTTGCACTGGGCGGGAAGCGCCTGCGGCCCGCTCTGGTCCTGATGGGGCACGAACTTTTCCGTGACGATGTCGAAACAGCACTTCCGGCTGCCTGGGCCGTCGAACTTTTCCACAATTTTTCGCTGATGCACGACGACATCATGGATGCGGCTCCGCTTCGTAGGGGAAAACCCACAGTTCACCAAAAATGGAACACTACTACCGCCATTCTCAGCGGTGATGTGATGTTGATTTACGCCTACCGTTTTCTGGCACTATGCCGCGATGCCGATACAACGATTAAATTGCTGGAAGTATTTAATCGTGTAGCAACAGAGGTCTGTGAAGGCCAACAAATGGATGTAAATTTCGAAACCCGCCCGGAGGTAAGTATCTCGGAATATTTAAGGATGATAGATTTGAAAACTGCGGTATTGTTAGGCGCAGCGCTCAAAATGGGCGCCATCACTGCCAAGGCCTCTCCCGTTGACGCAGAACACCTTTACGAATTTGGCCGATTGGCCGGGATCGCCTTCCAGATCCAGGATGACTTGCTCGACACCTATGGCGACCCGCTCAAGTTTGGCAAACAAGTAGGGGGGGATATTTTGCAAAACAAAAAAACACTTTTGGTGCTGAAAGCTTTGGATATAGCACCAGAACCTGATCGCCGGGCATTGCGTGATTGGATGTGCAGCGAGGCAAAGGATTCCCTTGAAAAAATAGATGCCGTCCGTGCTATTTTTGACCGCAATGGTATCCCAACACTGATTTCAATTGAAAAAAATAGATTTCAAGATCAAGCCTTCCAACATTTGGAAGCGGTGCAAGTGCAGGAAGAGCGGAAGATAATTTTGAAAAAAACGGTTGAAAATTTATTAGAACGGGAACATTGAAAAAAAGGGCTCGCTTCAGTAAAGCAATAATTCTACTGTTTAATAAGTTAATAAGCACCAACAAAATCAGCCATAAATTTCGATTTTCTGCCCATCCGTATATGTTTCAACGCATTTTCTTTCTCCTCTTATTCAGCCTTTTTTTCTTCCAAACCCTTTCCGCCCAATGCATTTCCGGCGACTGTAATAATGGGCGCGGCACCTATGTTTATCCATCTGGGGCCAAGTATATAGGCGATTTTAAAGATGGTGAAATACATGGAATGGGGGTCTGTTATTACACCAATAATAGCAAGTACAGCGGCGAGTGGAGAAATCGGTACCCCGAGGGCAAGGGCACCAAAACCTACTCGGACGGCACCACGCGAACAGGTCTTTGGCGAAAGGGCAAACCTGTGGACGGAAACGGCACGGTGCTGGCTGAGTACATTTCCAAAAAGAAAGAAGAACTTGCTGACGACGGCACCAACATCCAATCGGGCTGCCTTTCCGGTGATTGCCAAAGTGGCGAGGGTATCTTTGCCTATCCTGATGGAAGTAAATATGAAGGGAGTTTTGTCAATGGAAAATTTGATGGAGCAGGGACTTTTTATTTCTCCAATGGCGACAAATATGTTGGGAATTTTAAAGAAAATTATCCTGAAGGAGAAGGTACCCGCTTCGTCCATCAATCCGGTGCAGAAGAAAAAGGCGAGTGGAAACAAGGGGAGTTTTTGGGCCATAGTGTGGTAGAAACCGAAGAGTACGGTTGCGTGGAGGGCGACTGTGAAAGTGGAAAAGGCACCTATGTTTACAAAGATGGAGCCGCTAAATATGTCGGTACATTTTCCAATGGAATGCCACACGGATATGGAATCTGCGATTATGCCAACGGCGACCGATTTGTGGGCGATTGGCAGGGAGGGGCGTTTTTCGGACAAGGCGTGCTGACCATTCGCGACGGTACGGTGGTGGACGGTTACTGGCGCGAGGGAGAATACCTCGGAAAAACACAACCCGATGATTATCAATCCGCTCCTGTAGCTGAAAAACCTGCTGCCCCCCCTGTTAAAATGCCCAATTCAAAAGTATGGGCACTCGTGGTGGGCGTAGCTTCCTATGATCACATGCCAGTGCTGCGTTATACTGACGACGACGCTTACCGATTCTACGCTTTCCTGAAAAGCCTCGAAGGAGGCGCACTGCCTGATGAACAGGTGCGTGTGCTCATCGATGAGGAAGCCAGCCGCGAAAATGTGCTGGGCGCGATGGACGAACTCTTTGGGATGGCTGGCCCCAACGACCTGATCATTTTCTATTTTTCGGGCCATGGCCTCAACGGCTCTTTTCTGCCTATTGATTTTGACGGATTCAACAACAAGATCTTACACGAAGAAATCGCTGCCGCTTTCAATAAAAGCAAAGCTCGGTTCAAGCTCTGCCTCGCTGATGCCTGCCACTCAGGCAGCCTGATTGCTATGCGCTCTGTCGAGCCCGAACCGGAGCTGGTCAAGTTTTACAGCAGCCTTGCCAAGGCCATAAGCGGTACAGCGCTGCTGATGTCGAGCAAGGCCGACGAGACCTCGCTCGAATCAGCGGGCTTGCGCCAGGGCGTATTTAGCCACTTCCTTATTCGCGGACTCAAGGGAGAAGCAGATATAGACAATAACAAGGTCGTAACGGTGCAGGAACTTTTCGATTTCATCAACGAAAAAGTACGCAATTATACCGGGAACCGCCAAAGCCCGGTCATAAAAGGCACCTACGATCCGAAAATGACCGTAGCGGTGGTACGGTAAGGAATGGAAAAGTGTGGCCCCGCTAATATCGAGCGGTGGGCCACACTTTCTTGTTCATTTTGGGAACTACTCAGGCTTCATGCGGGCAAAATGCTCGTAATACCCAGGCCGATTGGCACTTTCGATACCTGGAGCAAATTTTTTGGAGATTATCACCCGTTGCAAGGGTGCAAACAATACGATTTCAGGAATTTCTTCGTAAAATACGTTTTGAATCTGTATGTACAGGGCATTCCGTTTGGCAACATCAGGTTGGACACGAATGGCTTCGATAAGACTATCCGCTTTTGTACTTACGTAAAGACCTCTGTTGTCTCCTGCAGGCGACAAGCTTTTGGAATGGAATCGCTGATAATACTCTATCTGGCCGGGGAAAAGCCCTACTCCCAATAAGGCACTGTCATACTTGCCGCTGCGGGTGTCAGCGCTCATCGTTGCCAGGTCAAGGCTTGCAATTACCACGTCAATACCGGCCTGGCGAGCTGTTTCCTTCAGGCTATTGGCTATTAACTCATTCGTTTTAATGGATGTTGCCGCCATAAGTTTAAAGGAAAGCTGCTGTCGTTTTCCGTTTATCACCTTGTCCAATATGCCATCCCCGTCAGTATCTGCCCAGCCTGCCTCAGCAAGCAGGGCCTTGGCTTTGGCTATGTTGAAATCTGGCAGGGGAAGGTCTTTGGCATAATATGGCCTGTCTGGAGGCATTGGAGAGGAAATCCGCACAGCCATATTTCGCTGCACTTGATTTACAAAATAATCGTAGTCCACGATGTGCGTGAGTGCCTGTCGCACCTTTTGCTCGGCGAGGATAGGGTTGCGGTGGTTGATTACCCAACGGTTATAACTCGGTGTGCCCACCGTTAGAAAGTTAAATTTGGCAGCCAGCGAATCGTTGGCCTTCATCTCCAAAAATTTAGTCGGGTTGATTGCGCCACCGATCAGGTCGAGTTCAGCGTTTTTGATCATGTTTTCCATGGTCAGGTCATCTTTTACCACCTTATAGACCAGTTTTTTGGGATAAGCAGTCAGCATTGGGTATTGGTCAACAACCTTGTCGCCCCACCAATTTTGCTTTTTTACCAAAATTGCCCCTTGTTCGTTCATTCGCTCCATTCGATAGGGGCCGCTGCTTGAAATGGCATTTGGGTCATTGGCGAATTTTGGATGGCTGAACTCCTCAACAAATGTCTTCAAATTGGCATCTTCACTAAAAGCCCTGGTTTTGGCAGTATCCAAAAAGTCTTCTAAAGGGATGTTAGTAAGCCTTTTAGCAGGGTCATAATGGTAGGCCGGGTAAATGGGCGTGCTACAAATAGTCTCAAGGGAGAGCATGTAGAAACTGCTGAAATACAGAATGAATTTTTTGGGGTTGGCTGAGTCGATCTCCAGCCCAGACAATTGGGTCAAAAATCCACGATAAGAAGCCGGGAGACCAGGGTGAAATACGAGTTTAAACGTGAAAGCTATATCCTGTGCTGTTATAGGCGTGCCATTGTCCCAAACGGCTTCCGGGATGATCTCAAAATCGTAGGCAAACTGGCCATTTCGCGGGCCATCCGTTATTTGACGCACGGTTGGGATGGATGTAATAAGTACTGGCTTCATTTCCAGGGTCTTTGGGTCGAGCTCGCCTAAAGTAAGGAACGTTTGGCGTGATATGAAAGAAGACGGCCCGTGCCCCCCGTTCAAAAATGGGTTGAGGTTGTTGGGCGCGGCGTCTATCCTCACCAGCACTTCCTCAGGTGCAGGGGGGTATTTTTTGCCAAAAATAATCGGGTAAAGCAGCCAAGCGGCTACGGTCAGGGCGACTATCGCCAGCACCCGCCGGAGAGAGAAAAATTTGTTCATGGTAAAATTGATAAAATTGTGAACGAGATAATCTGCGGATTAAAGAATAAAGCGCTGCAAGTTATATGTCTCTATGGGAATAGGCAAAATTTATAGTAGATTTTTTTGATGGATAGAAACGCTGGTCACCGATACGTCGGCAGGCGGTTACCTAAAAAATGACGGAAAAAGGCTGAACAGACTCTACGCTAAAAAACGGTCTTTCCATGCTGGCTTTGGCAGCATACATTCCTCACGATGGCCAAACCAACGGTATCTGTTGCGCGCCACCAGCTTGTAAATTGCGTCGCGCAGCGGTTGCGGCAGGAGTTTAAAAACATAAAGCAATTTCCAAAAACCGCCGATATGCCGCAGGATTTCGAGAGCTGCGTCAGAGCGCAAATAAATGCGGCCGTTTGCTACCAATACCACCGTGTCAAAGTCTTTGGAAGCAAGTCCGTGTTGCTGGAGATATTGTTGGCCGATCTCTGATTGCAAGGCAGCAAAACGGAAATGTCCCATTCGATCACGCTTCAAAATCCATTGTACAGACGCATTGCAAAGGTTGCATACACCATCGAACAGAAGGACAGTTCGGGGCAAAGATGACTGATTTACAACCGGGTCTGACATAATTTTACATTAGGTTAGCAATGGACTTACTACATTCGCGGGCGCATCTCAAAAATTATTAAATTGACCACATTCTACACATTCTAATCCATGCCTACAGCGCTCACCATTGTATTCGTCGGCTGCACTATTTTTTTATCCCACTGGTTTGCCGCACTTTTTGCACGCACGAAGATACCCGATGTGTTGTGGCTTTTTATTATAGGACTTTTATTGGGGCCGGTATGGGGGGTGGTTACGCCTGAAAAATTTGGCGCCGTCGGCCCTATTTTCACCACAATTACCCTGATCTTCATCCTGTTCGAGAGTGGCATCGACCAGCGTTTGGATACGCTCATCAATTCTATTGCTGGTACCGCCCGCATTACTTTTTATAACTTTTTAGCTACCTGTTTGATTGCGGGAGGCATCACTTTTTTCTACACCGATTTGGGGGTTTTGCGCTCTTTGATGTTGGGGAGTATTGTGGGAGGCACCTCTTCGGCGGTTATTACAACCCTCACGCGACAGTTTCCAATGGGAGAACGCACCCGGACGATTTTAGTGTTGGAATCAGCATTTTCTGATGTTTTTACATTGGCCGTTCCGCTTACCCTGCTCACGGCCTATAAATTGGGTACTATTGATGTGGCCTTTGTCACCGGACAAATGATTGCCGCATTCATTCTTGCAGCAATGTTGGGCGTTGCGGGCGCCTTTGGCTGGAGCATATTGCTGAATAAGATGCGCACCTTGCAAAACACCGTTTTTACCACACCTGCGTTTGTGTTCATTCTTTATGGAATTGTTGAGATGCTCAATTTTTCTGGCCCTATTGCTGCATTGGCTTTTGGCATCACTTTGGGGAACATTGACGTGTTGGGCCCGCCCATTATGCGCAATGCCCTTTCACGTAAGCCCATTTCTTTAAATGACCATGAACGTGCATTTTTTGCAGAGGCCGTATTCCTGCTCCGCACTTTCTTTTTTGTTTATATCGGCATTTCCGTCCGACTTCAAGATTATCATTGGATGATACTTGGTGCAGTCATTACAGGCTTTTTGTTTTTAGTGCGCATTCCCGTGGTGCGCATTTCGGTACCACGCAGTACTTCGCCTAAAGACGCATCTTATATGGCCACTATGATACCAAAGGGACTGGGAGCGGCAGTACTGGCCTCCTTACCTGCCCAACAGGGAATACCTGGTGGCGAGATCATCCAGTCGGTGGTGTTTTCTATCATTCTTTGTTCTACGGTGTTGACCACCGTTTTGACTTTCTTGGTTGAAAAAACATTCTTCTCAAAGATTTATAGTTCGATATTCCAGTTTCTTGGCCTTGGAAAAAAAGACAGTAACGGCAGCGGGTCCGAAACCGTCAAAGTACTCTCATCCATTATCTCTCAAGAGGACAAACCGGCCTCAAAAACGCAAGCAAAACCACCCGTAAAAAAGAACCCTGGAAGAAAACGCACGCCCAAGTAAGCCTCAGCGTTTCCGCACAATCCAAACATCCATATACAAGATCGAAATGCTCATCCGGGTACATGGTAGGCGGATTGATTTGGTTTTCAGAAAAAATTACACCCTCGATATTTTCTCTGCACCAGGCGATGGTTTTCGGATTGTAATCGGTGCCATGGATTTCAGCATGGCTTCCCAACAGTTTTGGGAAATGCCGCAGCCCCAGTCCAACAGCGTTATGTTGGCTATTGGGGTATGTTTTTCAAGCAATTTGCACCGCCAAATGGCTCAACGAAATTGAACCCCAAATCCCATGTATTTCAAATGTTCCCAAAACTGAGGGTACGATTTTGCCACACTTTCAGGGTTTTCAATTTCCACCGGGCCAAGCATCGCTAATGTAGCAAATGACATCGCCATACGGTGGTCGCCGTAAGTGGCAAAGCGTGGCAAGGCAGTCAGATCGACCTTGCCTTCCAAAGTGTAAAATGTTGTTTCCAAGGGTTTTTTTAAAAACCTTGCGGGCAATTTGGCAAACGAAACACCCACTTTTGCCAATTCGGTTTTCAAGGCGCCTATCCGGTCTGTTTCCTTGATGCTGAGTGTTTCCAGGCCGCTGAAAACGCCCGCTGTGCCCAGCGCTGCGCATACCACGGCAAGTGTTTGTGCAATATCGGGGCATTCCAAAAAGTCCATTTCAAAAAACGGTCTGGAAGTACCTCCCTTTTTGATCAATCGAATTTCATTTTGCCCATAAATGGTTTGGATATCAAATCGTTGCATCATGTTTGCGACCACTGAATCGCCCTGCCAACTGTGCTCCTGGAGCCCTTGCAAGCTCAGATCCAGGTCCTCGGAAAATGCGGCCAGCGCGTACCAATAAGAAGCTGCCGACCAGTCTGCCTCAATGCTTAAAGGCCGGGGATTATAATGACCAGGATCTACTATGATCGTATCATTTTGCCAACGACAATTGGCGCCAAAGTACCGCATCAATTCGAGTGTCATCTCCAGATAGGGTCGTGACACAAGCGGGCCTTCCGGCACCAATTCCAGACCCTCCGGCAAAGACGGGGCAATCAGCAAAAGCGAGGAGAGAAACTGGCTGCTCACATTGGCCGCCACACGCACGCTCCGGGCGCCGGCCTGCATCGCTCCGATTTTCAAAGGAGGATAGCCTTCCCGCTCCAGAAACTGGATATCCGCACCGAGTTCGCGCAGTGCTTGTACCAAGGGACCAACCGGACGTTCGAGCATACGGGCCGATCCGCCAAGCACCTGTTCTCCTGGCTGGATAGAAAGATAGCCGACCATAAAACGAAAGGAGGTGCCCGCATCTCCGGCATCGAAGACTCCCTCTCTTTGCTCCAGCATTTGCAGCAAAGTATGCGTGTCATTTGATGTGGATAAGTTTGAAAGCCACTTGTTTGGCTTTTCTCCCGCCAGCGCGAGGGCGATGATAGCCCGATTACTAATGCTTTTCGAGCCGTCGAGCGAGAGGGTGCCGTGTAATTGGCGCGTAACTTTTGAACAGCGAAGAATGGGTATGCGGTCGTTTGTGGTCATGGTGTAGTTTTTCTTCGATCAATTCTTAAGTTCATTATGGTCCACCACTTCCATCAAAGTTCTGAACACTGCATATTTTCCGTCGTAACGCTCCTTGTGTTGGCGCTGAAGTTCGGGACTAAATTCGTTTTGGTACCGAAGCAGGTGTGCCATATCTTTTACAGCATATTGGATCGAGTAAATTTCGGAATCGGTATGCTCGTGCCCTACTAGCCGGCAAAAGCGGTACGAGATGAACATCCCGGTGATCATCACATCCGGAATATGCGTTTCGCGCATCCAACGAAGCCAATCTTCGTGTATATCGAGATCCAGGGTTACTGTAACATTATAGATCAGCATAATTGCAGGAAAATTAAGTCGGCCAAAAGTAGGGCGATGTATGCGTACTTTTGCAGCCATATTTTCTATAATTTTACTTTGAATCCATAAACCACGGATTCGGTAAATCTTCCCTCCTAAAATGGCAAAAATCTTGCTTATTGAAACCTCTGGCGAGGTCTGCTCAGCCGGCATCAGTGTGGATGGAAATCTCGTGGCACTTTCAGAAAATCTGGAGGCTAAAAATCACGCAGCCGAACTAACGCTTCAAATTGAAGCGTGTTCGAAAGAAGCAGGCATTCCAATTGCTCAGCTGGATGCTGTTGCACTGAGCCGGGGCCCGGGTTCCTATACAGCATTGCGTGTGGGCGCCTCCGTGGCGAAAGGAATCTGCTATGCGCTGGACAAGCCACTTATCGCCGTGGATACTCTGTTGACACTTGCGTTTGCCAGCAGGGTAGAGGGTAATGATACTGGATTTGGGGATGTAAATTCTACATTTGGCGCCCAAGGTCCTAGGCCTGACACCCAGCCAAGCTCCGATCTTTTTGTCCCGCTGCTGGATGCTCGTCGGCAGGAAGTATGGGTGGCGATTTACGATAATGATTTACGGGAAATTGTGCCTGCACAGCCATTGATTTTAGAAAACAATTCGTTTGAAAAGTTTGTTTTCGAAAAAACTGGGGACGCCCTGACAAAAAGGCTGGTTTTGGCGGGGAACGGTATGAAAAAAATCAGGAGTGGCGAGTTTCCAAAAAATACGGTATTTTCAAGGATAAATAAATGTTCGGCAAAATTTATGGCCGTGGCAGCTGAGCAACTTTTTCAAAAATTTGATTTTCAAGACATTGTATATTTTGAACCTTTTTATATGAAACCCCCAAATATCACAACTCCAGGCAAACCATTATTTTGAAGGAAATAAGGTTGTTTTTCAATTTATTGATTTTTATTGCCTATTATTAGTTTGTAATTTAACAACTTACGATAATTATTTTTTATGTATATCATATTTTTAACGGATAATGGCACAATTCTTGGGATGGAAAATACTTCAAAACTGTGTCCACTTACCTTTAATTAAAACATTTAGTATGGGAAAAACAAACATCGAACGTGTGTCGCTCAAAAACGGGGCACACGACGCATCGCTCAATTACACTGAGCTGCGCAAGGCTGCGCTGGTTTTACGTGCTGTAAACCACAAATTGCGCCAAAAAATGCTCGACCTTTTGGACGAGAACAAGCGTATGACCGTCACCGAAATCTATGTGAAACTTCGGCTGGAACAAAGTGTGGCAAGCCAGCATTTGGCCATTCTGCGTAGCGCAGGTGTAGTGCAGACTGAACGGAACGGTAAGTTTATTTTTTACTCAGTAAACCACAACCGAATTGGTCAAATTTCTTCCCTTGTGGAAGAACTGGCTGCTTGAACTGGCAGTTTGTTTAATGTGTAATAACATGTAAATCATCGCGAGTCGTTTTGTATTTCGGAACGGCTCGCGTTTTTTATTTGGCCTACTTGGTCAATTAAAAGAGGAAGTGCATCTTTGCCCAGATATTATCCCATTTCGATTGCATTACAAAAATGAACAAACACACACCTAATTCCCTCTACAAAGGCGATCAGCTTCGCGTGTCCGTGCGCATATTGAGAGCACTTGCGCACCCGCTCCGAATGAGCATTATCAAGGTGATTCACGACAAAGATGGAGGCGCCAACGTTGGCGAAATCTTTAGCGCACTCAAAATCGAGCAATCTATAGCTTCGCAACACCTGCGTGTGTTGCGCCAAGCTGGATTGGTCAAGACCCGCCGCGACCGCAAATTTATTTATTACACCCTTGATTACGAACGTATTATTCGGGCATCAAATGCGATTGAGGTTTTAAAAACCTAGGAACATTTCAGCCGTTTTTTATTGCAGGCATATGGGTTTGCGGCAAAAAATCAAGCCCTTTGTTGGCGAACAACAAAGGGCTTGATTGCTGGTTTCCTTCTACGGGGGGTTAGAAAAATACCCCGATTTTTAGTGCTATGTTTCCAAACGTAGCTTTGGAATCTTCTTTTCTCCATGTTCCGTTGTCCTGAACAAAACCATTACGGGTAAGATCGGTGAACTGCTTTTGATAAACAAGGCCTGTTACGAGTGTAGCATTGGTAGCAAATTCATATTCAATGCCCCCTCCAAGTCCCCAGGATAGTGAAAGCCCCTTCACCTCTTCGCGAATATTGATGTCTTCAAGGTTTTGGTCGTTGGTGCCGCGTATGTCGCCAGTAGCTTTGGTGACAAAGCCAAGGGTGAAAATGGGCAATTCAGCGTAAAATTTTATACGCGAATCTTCATTGGAGCCGCCCCGCATTTTTAGGCCAAAAGGTATTTCCACATAATTGATGCGATAATGGAGTTTGGCCTTTACGCCAAATGTATCCGAGGGAAGATCGCTCAAATCTGTTTGCTCCTTATCCCATGGCACCCAACTCCTTGCACCGTCGAAGCCGTTTTGGAGGCTGCCCCCCTGGTTGAAGCCAAAGCCCAGGCCAGTGGTCAGGGCATAGTTGTCAGCAAAGTAAAATTCGGACATTGCGCCAAGTTTGATGCCCCAGTTAGAGCTTACACCTTCGAGGTCACGCTCGCTGGTTTTTAACCAGGACCAGGAAGGGCTGGTTTGAACCCCAAAACGAATGCGGTTTTGGGCAACAGATTTTCCGAGCATTAAAGTAGCAAAAAAGAGAAGCAAAGCAATTTTTTTCATAGTTAATGTAATTTGTTATCAGGTTAATCTAGTTGGTTCACCACTAGCCTGGATTTGCAATACAAGCTTAGGAGAGCGCGAAAGTCGGGTTTTTTTGGCAAGATTGGGCGGCTGCAGCAATTTTTTCCATCCAAATTCCATAATTCCCCCTAAATACGTAAGCGCCGAGTTTCAATTGTCAATTAATTCAGCCTCGGCACTTCTGATCCAACCGTTCAAACCACCCATAACTTGCCCTTACCTGAACAATGCCATTGCTTTTATCAGGGTTTGCAAAATTCCCCAGAGCGCAGGTATTGCAACCAGAATCCATGAAAGCCACAAAAGATAGAGGTTTCGGGTTTGTTTTTTCATGTTTGGATAGATATAATGTTTAACGTTGACTGCCCGACCAAATGCTCAGCCACCCTGTAGTTGATCTGACTGGAGCGGCTTTATTAAGATGTTGCAGACAAAACCGATCACCAGCAGCCCCGCCATCAGGTACATAGTGACCGAATACGCTTCAGCAGCAGGCAGTTGCAATGAATTTATTTGGTAAGACCGAATGTTGTTGACCAACTGAGGCCCCAACAAGGCGGCTATGCTCCAGGCCAGCAAAAGCCGGCCATGGATAGCACCTACCTCTTTGGTGCCAAACATATCGCGCAAATATGCCGGAATAGTGGCAAAACCTCCGCCATACATGCTCATGATAAGACAAAATGCGGTCACAAAAAGCACGATGTTGCCCATTTGACCCGCTAAAGGCACCAAAATATAGAGCAGGGCGCCAAACAGGAAAAAGATGGAGTAGGTGTGTTTGCGACCGATCTTGTCCGATAAAGAAGACCAGAAAAATCTTCCAACCATATTAAAAAGGCTCAATAGCCCTACAAAACCACCAGCTGCTGCGGCAGTAACCGCTCGGCCCTGCCCCAACACCTTATCTGAAAACATTTCCTGAATCATCACGGATGCCTGCCCCAACACGCCAATCCCGGCGCTGACATTGAGCATCAATACAGCAAAAAGCAGGTAAAACTGATGGGTCCTTATCGCGGCATCGGCATCTAAGCCGAACTCCGTTTTTTTTGGTTCGGCCTCCTGGCCCTTGCCTGCCAGTTGCCAACCCGGCGCTGGGATCCGAACCGAAAAAACACCCAACAACATATAGACTAAATACAACCCACCTAATACCAAAAATGCTTCTGCCACGCCATTGGAAGTAGTAGTTTGGAAAATATCCATGAGCCAAATAGACAAGGGGGCCGCTACCATAGCTCCGCCACCAAAACCCATAATGGCCATTCCGGTGGCCATGCCCGGGCGATCAGGAAACCATTTGATGAGCGTTGAAACTGGTGAAATGTATCCCAGACCCAAACCTATGCCTCCCAAAACCCCATTCCCAAGATAAAGGAGCCAGATTTGATGCCACCAAACACCCAGCGCAGAGAGGAAAAACCCACCCGAAAAACACAAGGCCGACACAAACATAGCCTTGCGTGGCCCGACTCTTTCGAGCCAGCGACCAAAAACGGCAGCCGAAGCACCCAGACAAAAAAGGGCAATGGAAAAAATGTACCCAATCTGTACCAAACTCCAATCGCCCTCAATGGCCTGGGTCACGCCCAAAACCTGTGATAAAGGCTTGTTGAACACGCTGTAAGCATAGATCTGCCCAATACACAGATGAATGGCCAATGCAGCGGGCGGCACGCGCCAACGATTGTAGTCAGAGGAAGCGATCGTGTTGGATTTGTTGAGAAAAGAAAACATCCAATATCCTATTGAACCGGTTTTGGAGCGTGAAAGAGAAAGTGGCGCACACGTTAACTACTTCGTTGATTATCAATACAAGAATTTAAGTCGCACACATTTTCTAAACGCCGAAAATTAGTGCGAATAAAATCAAAGAAAGTCAGCCGCCTAAAAAAACATTTGCCTTTACCCATTTCATTCAGGCTGATACCTAAAAACCCCGTTGTTTTGTAGCTTCGCTCAGATGCATTACTTGGGCGCAAATATAAAATGGCCTATCGCAACGCCCACATTCATCCTGTTTTACGACTCATTTATGCCCTTTTGCGCATCATTTCCTGGGCGGGTATTTACGTCTTTTACCGTCGTAGGCTGGTGCTGGGCCGCGAAAACCTGCGTTTTGACGGCCCGGCCATTGTGGTCAGCAACCATCCGAGCACCCTCATGGACCCGCTCAATGTAGGCATCAATATCAGGCAGGTGATGTTTTTTCTGGCCAATTACAGCCTGTTCAAAAACCCTCTAGGCAGTTGGTTGCTCAGCCGTTTGTATTGCATTCCGGTGAAACGAAAAGAAGACGTCTCGGAAGGCGAAGCGCGTGACAACGACGCAGCTTTTGAAAAGTCGTTCCAACACCTGGAAAAAAACGGTGTGCTCTTTATCGCAGCGGAAGGAGTTAGCTGGATGAACCGATTTGTGCGTCCATTCAAAACGGGTGCGGCCCGCATAGCATTTGGCTCAGAACGCCGCAACCAATGGCAGCTCGGCGTGAAAATTATTCCTGTTGGTGTCACTTACGATGCGCCCAGACTTTTCCGAAGCCGCACTACGGTAGAATACGGCCAGGCAATAGACCCAAGCCCATGGGCTGTGGCCGAGGAACAAGATCACGAAAATGCCGTGAACGACTTTACAGCCGAACTCAGAAACCGCGTGCAAGCACTCACCTTCAATTCGGGCGGCGAAGCCGGCGATTCTTTTGTTAACCAAACAGAAACCCTGTTTCGGAATGCACAATTGGGATTTTCGGAAACAGAAAAACATTTGGTTTTGAAAAGATTTTTTTCAAAAAACCTGCAAAATGAAGGACTGAGATCTAAAATAGCAGGTTATTTCAAATCTCTCGACAAAGCTGGGATATCGGATATCGGGCTGTCCAAACCAAAGGGGACTATCATACTGCCGGTGCTACTGCTTCCATTTTTTCTTTTGGGCTACAGTTTCTGGTTTTTGCCTTGCTGGTTGCCTTGGCTGCTTTGCAAACGAATGAACCTTTACCCGGGCTATGACAGCAATATAAAGGTTTTATCAGGGCTGTTTGTATTCCCGCTTGCCCTTTGGGGCGGCTGGGAACTTGCTTATTGGGTTTTGGGGAGCAAAGTGGAGGCTTGGGCTTCCCTGGCCTTGCTTGTTATTTGTGGCTATTTGGCCGAGTTGTTTATGGATCACGTGGCACAGTGGCAAGCATGGCGGGTGGCGCAAGCTTTTAAAAGGCAGGACCCGTATGAATGGGACTTGCTTATTCAGGCACGCACAGAGATTTTGAAAGAAGTGGTGTCAGCCTAGTGGTGAACCAATCTGCGTAACATCTGCGCGAAAATCTGCGTAACATCTGCGCGAAAATCTGCGTAACATCTGTGCGTAACATCTGTGTGAAACATCTGCCTAACATCTGTTACTAAGTTGGTTCGCCACTAATCATGGCTGGCAAATTCCATTACCCTGAACAAGTGCAGCAAATACGGAAACAAGGCATCCATACTTTCCTGCGCACCCCTCGTGGAGCCAGGTAAGGCCAGTATCAAAGTATCGCCTTTCAAGCCGCCCAAACTTCGGGAAAGCATGGAATAGGGCATGTGCTCTTGCCCATAACTCCTCGCCGCCTCCGCAATGCCGGGTATTTCCCGGTCCAGCATCGGGCGGATGGCCTCAGGAGTCACATCCCGTGGAGACAAGCCTGTTCCTCCGGTCAGGATGATTAGGTCAAAATGTTGCTCGTATAGAGCCTGTACTTTTTCCTGGATAGCCGCTATTTCATCGGGTATGATAGAAAAATCTGCCAATTCAACTTGATAGGGCAACAATTTTTCCTGAATTGCTTTGCCCGCCCTGTCCTCCTTTTTACCCGCTGAAATACTGTCTGAGCAGACAATAATGGAAGTTTTGACCGGGCGACTGAGTTTGTCGTTGTACTGCGATTTTCCGCCTTTTTTTTCTACCAATTTTATGTTGAGAATCTCTATTCCCTTGTCAATTGGTTTCAACATATCGTAAATCGTCAGGGCAACCACCGAGGCGCCGTGCATGGCCTCAACCTCCACACCTGTTCGATAAATGGTCTGAACCTCGACCCTGATCTCGATATCCAAATCCTTGATAACGTGCGTGATAGCAGCGAATTCAACAGGGAGGGGATGACAATCGGGTATCATGTCGCTGGTGCGTTTGATGCCAAACAAACCGGCCACCCGACTGGCTTCCAGGACATCGCCTTTGGGCACCGTCTTGTTTTTGATGGCTTCTATTGTCTCCTGTTTGCTCACACGAACCACCGCGCTGGCGATGGCGCTGCGATGGGTTTTTATTTTATTGGTAATATTGACCATTGCGTCTATTTGTTTTCTTTCCAGGCATACTGATTGTTACCAAAAATTTCTTTGCCCCACACGGGCACTTCCTGTTTGATGCGTTCCACCACCTCATTACAGGCGTCAATTGCTTCTCTTCGGTGAATCGCTGAGGTAAAAACGAACAGGCAAATTTCTCCGGCGTTCACTTTTCCCAGACTGTGGTAAATGTGCATACAGGTCAAGGGATATTTGGCAAAAGTATCCTCCCGAATTTCGTGAAATTTCTCCTCGGCCATTTCAATGTAAGCAGAATAGTCGATCGCCAGGACTTCCTGTCCTTCAATTACGTCTTTGCGGACTTGTCCTAAAAAAATGCTGTGTGCTCCGATGTCCATCATCGTACTGTGTTTGGCGATGGAATTACCCACAAAATCTGCGCTGATAGGGCCTTCCACAAAAACCTTCTTGGGTCGGTGGGTTCCCGGCTGTTTTTCCACGGTGATTACGGATTGCTTTTCCATTTTATGATCCCTCCTTTTAAATTGTAAACGGAACGGGCTGAAAGCCTTTCGGTGATGAGATGGGCGGCAGTAATGCTTCGTACGCCCGTTTGGCAAAAAACAATGACGGGGCGTTTTGGGTCAATTTTATCCAGTTTTTGTTCCAGTTCAGAAAGCGGTAAACGCAAGTGTTCAAATTCGGTTACTTTGGGATACTCGTTGAGATTTCGAACATCAATTATTTGTGGGTTAATGGTTTGTCGCAATTCGTCGAATTTTGGGCAGTCAATGTCTGTATATTCTTGGGAGGCCACCAGGCAAAACCATTCGTAATCCATTTTCCGGAATGCTTCGGCAGAATTGGGAATCAGGTTATTGGCTTCTTTCAGGGGCAAAATATCCAGTTCAAAAACGGAATTGTCCAGTGAGTTGAAGCAAAACAAACGATTGGAAAGTGGTTTTCCAGCTCCGGTAATGATCTTGATCGCTTCGTTTGCCTGCATGGTCCCGATTATGCCCGGAAGCACGCCCAATACACCCGCATCATTGCAATCGGCCACTTCGGAAGGCTTGGGTGGATCAGGGAAAAGATCGCGGTAATTGGTTTTTATTCCATTTGCTGACACATTAAAAACGCTAAGCTGGCCTTCAAAACGAAAAACAGCGCCATACACCAAAGGTTTGTCTAACAGTACACAGGCATCGTTGACCAAATACCGCGTGGGGAAATTATCCGAACCATCTACCACCAGATCAAAATTGGAAATGATGGAAAGTGCATTTTGAGCGTCGATTTTTTCATGGAAGATTTCTACCCGAGCCTCAGGATTCAGCGCTTTTACCCGTTTTGCTGCTACCTCCGATTTCAACATGCCCAGATCTTCTGCGGTGTACAGGATTTGGCGATGGAGGTTCGAAATTTCTACCAGGTCAAAATCAACGATTCCGATCCGGCCAATTCCGGCGGCTGCCAGGTATTGCAAGGCAGGGCAACCCAATCCGCCTGCTCCGATTACCAATACACTAGCTTCGGAAAGCAAACGCTGCCCTTCCTCGCCCAGTTCTTTCAGGAGCATTTGCTTTTGGTAGCGTTGATGACCTCCGTTCGTAAGCATTGGTTAAACCTGTTCTTTTTAAGTTGTTGCAAAGTGGTTTTGGGGAGTGGTCAAAAAGTGTGTCACACATTTATGAACACTCCCTGATATTGAGATTTGTGCTGTTCGATACTTCCCCCCAGGACTGACGCATGAACGTTTAATGACACATAAAAAAGGTTTAGAGTATTGATAACCAAGTAGATTACATGATTTAAGATTACATGATTGTCGATTTTAGAAGTATCCGTGGCGTACACTACAAGTCTGAAATATCCCTCTGGCGGTCAACTTTACGCACTTCAACAATCTTAAATCATGTAATCTGCAATCATGTAATCTGCAATCATGTAATTTTTATATTTTGACTTTTTCAGTTTTTACACGTCAATTTTCATGCGTCTGCCCAGCCCCCGGGCCCTAAGTTACCCGGTTCCCGGCGGGCAAAACCCGGATCAGCATAACGGCCAAAAAACTCAACAAATAGATCATGGCTGCAAGCATTGGTGCAACATAGATCGGATGAGACATGCTGTGCCAATAGCCCAATTTGCCGCACCAGTCCATAACCAGCACATGGGCGAAGTAAATGCCAAAACTTGCCGCTGAAAAATCGCGTTCTATATCCAAAAGTGGTTTGCTGTTGAAGCGTGATTTGGCAAGCAAAAACCAGCCAATAGCCGAAATCGCTACGTTTGGCGTGAGGTAATCGTAGAAATAAACATTGGTGTTTCCATTCCAGTAGAAAGTATTGATGATATAGGATGCCAGCATCGTGCCCGCCGTGCCGACAGCGATCAGCAACCACGGTGTTGAGCGATGAACTATGAACGATGAACGATGAACAGTTGTGCCTTCCTCGTTCATAGCTCCTCGTTCATAGTTCATAGTTCTCGCACCAAGGAAATAGCCCATCACAAAATACCCGCAGTTATTGGTAAAAAGCTCGAAGTAGATGCCGATGGGCATTTGGGCAAAGGTGTACAATGCTTTGGCTACCCAGGTGCCGATGGACCACATTATAAAAAAGTAGAAAAATTCCTGGTTGGTAGCATTCCGCACCCAGGGCCGCAAAACAGGATAAACCAGATAGAGGCCTATAATAAGGTATATAAACCAAAGGTGGTAATGTACAGGCCCGCTCACCAGACTTTTCAGCACTTCCCCGATGGTGGCCGGACTTCCATGGGCCAAATAATTATAAAAACAATAGATGAGCATCCAGAATATGGCTGGGATCAGCACTCTTGAGAATCTTCTTTTCAAAAAATCGGGTAGGGGGTAATCCTTCCCCAATAGCAGGTAGCCACTCAGCATAACAAACAAAGGCACTGCGGGGCGGGTCAGCGAATTCCAGAAATTGCCTGCCCACCACCAGTGCCCATTGAAATCATGTCCTTCGCCATGAGCAACAGGAGCCGCAACGTGGATGCCGATGACCATCAACGTGGCCAGGTTACGCAGGCGGTCGGGCCAGGGGGAAAGGGAGCTTGGCTTGACAGGGCCGGATCCGCCCGCCTTCGTTCCATGTAGTCCGGACTCGATGGGCTGGGAGCTTGTGGTGGAAATACCTGCATCTTTTCTGGTTGATTGTTCGTTCATACGAATTTTATTAGGTATGATTATCTTATTTAGGGGGCTGGTTTCACGGAGGTAATTCACACAGATGTTACGCAGATGGTTCACACAGATTTTACACAGATGTTTGAAAGAATTCGATCTCAAATCTGCGTAACATCTGCGTGAACCATCCGCGTAACATCTGTGTGAACCATCCGCGTAACATCTGTGTGAACCATCTGCGTAACATCTGTGTGAACCATCTGCGTAACATCTGCGTGAACCATCCGCGTAACATCTGTGTGAAACATAACCATCTGCGTGAACCATCTACTCGCACCATTCCCACGAAATCTCCAATCCGCCTCCAAGGTACAACGCTTATAATCTTACATTTGCCCAAAATTTCTCAAACATCATGCGCAACAAAACTGCAGTCATAACTGGCGCCACCAAAGGTCTTGGCCGGGCCATAGCCAATATATTTGCCGAAAAGGGTTTTGACCTTTGTGTTTGCGCCCGCACGGAATCTGACCTTGCTGCTATGAAAATTGACTGGGCCACAAAATTCCCCCTTCAACAACTGCATACCTTTTCCGCAGACGTGAGCAAAAAATCAGAAGCTTGGGAATTTGCAAATTTCGTGCGCAGCGTTTTTCCAAAACTGGACGTGCTGGTCAACAACGCAGGGGTTTTCATGCCCGGCAAGATATCTGAAGAAGAAGAAGGCGCACTCGAAACCCAAATGGAAACCAACCTTTACAGCGCCTATCACCTCACCCGGGCGCTCTTACCGCTCATGATCCCTCAAAAACGAGGGCACATTTTCAATATTTGCAGTATTGCCAGTTTTATGGCCTACCCTAATGGGGGCTCCTATAGTATCAGCAAATTTGCGCTCCTCGGTTTTTCTAAAGTTCTGAGGGAAGAGATGAAGCCCAAGGGTTTGAAGGTCACGTCTATTATGCCGGGGGCCGCCTGGTCCGATTCCTGGGCCGGGGCAGATTTCCCATTGGAGCGGCTCATGCAAGCGAGCGATGTGGCCAAGGCACTTTGGGGCTGCTTTGATATGAGCGATGCGGCAGTAGTAGAGGATCTGGTGCTTAGGCCGCAGTTGGGAGATCTTTGAGGGTTTTTAGGTCAGCGAACTATTTTGGAATTAAAAGGCATGCAAAAACCGAAGAGCGGTAGTTACTGACTGTATTGCGGTATGGCGGTAATCTATTGTTTTGTTGTTGTCTTGATTATTCGTCGTGTTTTTGAAAAAAAATCAGGCAAAATTGTTTTTTTGCTAAAATTGAACGATACATTTGCATGCTTTTCGTGAGAAGAGCGATTAAATTTTAATCCGTTTGCCCGATCTACTCTCGTGAGCTAAGTTGGTCTCGTCTTCAGACGAGTGGCAAAAAGCCCTTCGGCCTATTTCCTTCCTCCTTTTGCTCCCAAGATTATTCCCTTTACCGATTTCTGCGGCAGTGCTGTAGGACTTTGGTCTGATTTTTGTTATAAAATATGCCTTAGACCTCGGAGGTTTTTGAAAACCTCCGAGGTCTAAGATAATCCTTTTCACGGCGTTTTGCGCCACCGTATATAATCTCTCATGGGAAGAAACATTACTCGTTTCGGCCGTTTGTGCTGCTATATTTTAAAAAAGCATTGATGACAAGGTGTTCTGCGCCCTGCCGTCAATGCTTTTTTTATTTTCCTTACAAAACCTGAAAACAACTTGAACAACACTCATTTTTAATTTTTAACTAAAAATTTTTCACGCATGAAAAAAGTGTTCGCAAATTGGAAAATGCCCCTGACGGCATTGCTTCTGGTGAGTGGTCTGATGTTCGTGTCGAACACCGCACAAGCGCAGCTCACCTCGACCATTGTTGGCTCCGCTGACATCAAAGGAGTAACCGGTACCTGGGCGGATCAGTCCACAGCGTTGCAGTTGTTGCAAAACGAGATCAACGGACCCATTGCATCGGCTCTGGAGCAACTTCCGGTTCAATCCAGCCAGTTTATTGTATGGAAATACAAAGGAGTGCTTTATGAGATGGTGTACAATTCCATCCAGCAAGGAGTACCGGTATCAAAAGCGGTTCGTGTAAATTACGAGCACTTGTCCGGAGCCTCCAATATTGAACCAGTGGTTTCTCCACTTTCTCCAGCAGAGTGGCAAACCATTTTAAATGAACTGGTGGACCTGCTGACGAACTAAGGCTTCCTTTTTATTTCATCGATTTTCCCTCTTCTCTTGTCAAAAATCTAAAACTTTAATCTCATGATTAATAAGAGACTTTCAACTTTGGTGTTGTCTGTTCTGTGTATGGTCCTGACGGCGGGTATGCTTAATGCCCAGACTTTCGCCGGTTCCAATCTCAGCACTGCAGGCACCAACCTCATTCCTTCCGCCGGAACTGGCGGTTGCGCCGCTCTCCCGCAAACTACGGGCGGCACCATTTTTAACAACACCGTGGCCGGGGTTGGCGCTACTGCCATATTGGCCAGCGTTCAAATCAACCTCACCCACACCTTTGACTCTGACCTCGATATCACGCTGCACTCTCCAAGTGGGCAGATTCTTGAGCTCAGCACAGACAACGGTGCAGGCAACGACAACTATACAAACACCGTATTTTGTGACAATGCAGCCACTAATATTACGGCTGGTGCGGCTCCTTTCACGGGCACTTTCCGCCCTGAAGGTACGCTCACGGCCTCTATTTGTGGTACGACCATCACGCCTACCGTGACCACCTTGGCGGGCTTTACGGCTGGCCTACACAATGGCACCTGGCAATTGGTGATCAAGGACGACCTTGGCGCCGATGTTGGCACCATGATCGCATGGTCGGTTTCTTTCGCTGTACCTGGTTGCTCTTATGTGGGTGTCTCCTTGCCAGTACTCAACATTGCAGGCACAGATCCTGCTGTTTGTGGTGCTACCAACGTGCAAGTGACCGTGCCTGCACTTCCTCCTGCATGTTCTACTGCTGTGGTTTCGGTGTTTGTAGATGGCGTATTCCTCGTGAATGCTGCACCAGGTGCAAATGTAACGATCCCATCTTTGAGCAGCGGTACGCATATCATAACGTACCAGCTTTCTGCCTGTGATTTTGTTACGCAAACGGCTAATGTCACAGATGGTGTGAACCCTGTGATCGTTTGTCCGGCCAATATGTTTTTCAATCTCGATCCGGGCGCTTGTTCCCAGATCGTTAATTACAACGTTACAGCTACGGACAACTGTCCTTTCTATACCTCTGCTGCTCCGCTGGTGTTCCCGCAAACGCTGCTCGCACACGGCGGTGGCGCTATCACGGTGGCAGGCAACAATCTTCCTGGAGGCAATTTCTTCAACATTACCAATACCAGCGCTAATGCCGTACGGATCACTGGCTATCGAGTGCGTTTCGGTACGTTTACGTTTGGTGCTGTTGCTTCGCCACAAAATGTAAACACCTACGTTTCAATTGGTAACACATGGGTGGGCCAGACCGCCAATGCGGGTGCATGGTCCAGCACAGGTGTTGCAAGTGTAACCGTAGGAGGTGCAAACTCTGAACTGTCACAAGTGAACCTCACCACGCCATACTTCCTCAATCCGGGGGAAACAAAAGGGGTATATCTCTTCGGTGTGGCTGCTTCTCTGGTGTACAATAATGCTGGCAACTTTATGGCCAACATTGCGCAGGGGCCATTCAACCTCAGTTCAGGCGCCTCTTCCACAGCCTTGTTTGGTGGAATAATTAACAACCGTACACCAAACGTGGAAATCCAGTACGCTATCCCTGGCCCCATCCCTGTCGTTCAAACGGCTGGCCTGCCCAGTGGCTCGGAATTCCCAATCGGTACTACGACCAACTGTTTTATTGCAACCGACCAGGCGGGCAGAACCTCCACCTGCTGCTTTACGGTAAATGTGGTCGAGTTCCCCAACCCGATCGCATCGCTGGTGTGCAACGACCTGGTATATGTTTCCCTGGACGAAACCTGCAACTTCTGCCTCGGCGCAGATGGTGTGCTCGAGGGCGGCCCATACCACTGCTACGACGACTATATCGTAGAAGTTGACCGGACGCTCCCTTACGGCAACGGCCCATGGGCGCCTGCTTGTTTCCTCGCTTCTGACGTGGGCAAGACCTACCAGGTGCGCGTGACGGATCCGGACACCGGCAACAAGTGCTGGGGCAACGTGAAGATCGAAGACAAACTGGCACCACCGCTGGTATGCCGTGACTACACGGTTCCATGTAATGCCAGTTTCCCTTATCCAGCTCCCGGCACTTTTGGTCCAGAGCCAGCGCCTGCTATTACAGGTTATCAGAAGCAGACTGTAATGCCGAACAATCCTATCGGCGAACCAGGCGCTCCAAACCCTGACGTGCAGGTTTACAACTTTGACTACAGCTACCTCCCTGCCGGCACTGCTGCATTGGATGTGAACTGCCGCATCAAATTGACGGGCCACACTTTCTTGCCCGACCTGAACATTGTGGTTAGAAACCCACAAGGTACTGTAGCCGACGTGTTTACCCTGACGGGTTGCACAGGCGCTGAATGGCCTATTGACGTGCTTTGGGACGACGAAGGCCTGGGTGGCCTTACGCTTTGCGTTCAGTTGAACGCTGGCGGTGCTCCTATCCAAAGTTTAGTTGCACCGGGTGTTTCAAACGGTACCGTATTAAGTGTACTTGACAACCAAAACGCCAGCGGTATATGGACTGTAACCATCAGTGACAACTTCCTGCTTGATGACGGTATCGTAGAGATCGTTGGCCTTGAAGTTCTGGTCAACCTCCCGCAAATTGTTACGGAAGACAACTGCTGTTTATTAAATCTTACTTATACAGACTCCGAGGTCCCTGGGGACTGTAGTACCGGCTTTGCCAGGACCGTTGTCCGTAAGTGGACGGCTACAGACTGCTCTGGCAACACGAGCACCTGCCTCCAGAATATCCGCTTTGAGCTGCCCAGCTTTGCTGACCTGACGCTGCCTCCGGACTATGATGGCATTGACGCTCCGTACTTCAATTGCGGTATCGCCTATCCTAGCCCACAATGGATCGAGAACCAGGGGCTGCAGGGCTTCCCATGGGTGTTCGGTCTGCCGGACGGATGTACCATCAACTGGAACTATACTGACCTGTTAATTCCAGTTTGCGATGGTACGTACAAAATAAGCCGTACCTGGACGATCATTGACTGGTGTATCGGCCAGCAATTTACCCATGCACAGATTATCAAAGTGGTTGATGATCAGGGTCCATCTTTCGATTGCCCAGCCAATATGACCGTTTCTGTTGATCCGTTCGCTTGTTGCGCTACGGTGAATCTTCCGGACGTGATCGTTGAAGACAATTGCAGCCGCATCAACAATATCGGTGGCATGGTTGTCATATTTGATCCATTTACCGGTCAGCAATCTGGCATGTACACTTTTGGTGGCTCTTTGCAAGACTTCCCTGGCAACAACTGGTGGGACCTTGACACCCTGGCCAACTTTGGTACGGCCCCTTGCCTGCCTATCGGCACACACACGGTCACCTATATAGCTGAAGATGACTGCGGGAATACAAGCTCCTGCTCTTTCCGCTTAACCGTCCGTGACTACACGCCTCCGGTCGCTGCTTGCGACGAGACGACGACGATCGCCATCGGTATCGACGACCCGTTCGACTGCTACGGCCCTGCCGGCCCGAACGACCAGCCGCCGGCGCTTGACGCCTGCAACTTTGCCGGTGTCACCTGGGTGAAGGCGACGACCTTCGACGACGGTTCTTACGACAACTGCAACAATGTGAAGTTCACGGTGCGCCGCATGGCCCCGTACTCTGACTGCATCCTTGGCCTGAACTCTACGAACGGCTTCCTCGCCTGCGACGACCCGTTCCCTGATTTCCCGAGCGAGTTTGAGCGCGCAGTTT
>JBJXGO010000023.1:0-80528 GCA_046160345.1 Saprospiraceae bacterium | reverse complement strand
GCAATATAATGAACGGCATCTTTGTCCGCCTGTGTCAGTTCTATACCTTGCATCTGTTGGATGGCGAGTGTGTTCAGCATTTTCTGGTTTTGCTCATACACTTGATTGGATGGCAAGGCATTGTTGAACTGCTCACAAGCATCAGGAAGTGGATCTCTCATGCTAATATTTTGCGCCAATAAAGCATTGCGCTGATCCGAAAATATAGTCAATTCTCCCAACAAAACAGCGCGGCTCGACATAAATCCAGTTGGAATGGTGGAGTAGTCAGTGATAGTCGCATCCAGCACATTGATCTGTGTTTGTTTGTTCTGGATGCTATCTTCTAAAGCGTTTAAACCCGTCCGCGAACCAGCTGTAACCAACGAAATAGCGTTCATCAAAGAATCAAAGCGTGCAAATAGTGCGGCTGAACTCTGGCTATAGGCATTTTTAAAAGCCCGCGCATCTCCGGTGGCCAGACTGGGATAACGCATCAGCTTGGCCAGCACATAGCGCGTGCTTTGCCATTCTTCCACCCCAGGTGCTGCCTGAGGGTAAGGGTAGTTGTCACGCACCCAATCGTCGTGTTCGTCAAAATCGGGTGATAAATGTTGATCTAAACAATCAGTAGAATCGGGGGTTGATATACACGGATCTGGTTTAAACCAATTGTTCATGGGGTTTCTGTCAGTAGGGGCTTGAGTCGGGTCAGCAAGATTTTTTACCCTAAATTCGTTCATTTGGATTGTTGATGGGAGTGGTGGATCGGTATCTTCTCCAAGTAAGATGGCGGTATAAGCATTCTGCAGCCCGTAGTCCGTAACTGTCCAAGTGTTTTCTTGGCAATTTTGGTCACCCAAAAACCCATTATCTGCTCCATTGCCTTGGATAAAAAGACCCGTGCCTCCTACAAAAAGATTGAGGGGGTCAACATTGTGGTTTTTGATGGTATTCAAGCCAAATCCAGATTTCCCACAGTGGCCAACAATATGAAATCCACGGTATGTTTGGTCTGTGATGTTAGAGCAAATTTTCCAAGGGCCGGCATCTTGAGCGTGTACGGCACAACAACCATCATCTGCTGCACCTTCCGCATAGATGACGTTGGCCGTAAGGAGATTGCCTTTTGCAGGAATGATTGCCCCGTTCGCCAGGAAAAAACCCCACCGGTTGTTGCCAGTTGCGAATGTATTGTTGTTTTTAATGTGGTTGGAGTGAACCCAGAAATTATCTGCTCCGTTGACGTTAATTTCAACAAATTTGGTTGGAACAGTTGGATTCCCGCCATTCATTACATCTATATCATTGTTCGATATAAGCATAATATCGTGGGTGGGATTAACGCCTATAACGCGCATTGCTTGTCTTCGATTCTCCCCAAAGTCTTGAATTACGATGTGGTTACTCTCGATGTTGTTGCGGATTTCAGCGTCATTCCCAAATTTGGAGCGGTCTAACCTTATTCCGATTTTATGATTTTGGGGATTAGGATGATTGGTTACATAGATAGTGTTATTATGAATATGAACCCGTTCTTGATTGTTGTTCATCAATGAGTTTATGTTGTTTATTTCACAACTATCCATGAGGCAGAAGAACACGTTTAGGCTGGAGCTGATTGCATAGACATCTTCACGATTCAACGAAAAGTTGGTAGTAAGTCCAAAGTCCGCGCCTTGTATCGTGACGTTGCTTAAAACGGCGTTTACTCCTCTCATGTTCTTATTAAAGGTTGAAAGCCCTACGGTTGCAGTCGAGAAGTTAAGCTGTATCCCAAATGATTGCCTTTTGAAAATGTTTCTGAAAGCAGGCACGAGGTCCGTTCGACCAATCGTGGCAGAAGGGCAGTTAGTTAAGTGAACTCCGGCAAATGAAATTAATGAAGCACTGTTAAGTGGAGAAGTGCAGTCGATTGTGTTTGCGGCTACTATGGCGTTTACTGCGATACCTGCGGCATTCATGCCTATGTTGTTGCGATTGATAAAGTTGCCAGCCAGCACCACACCAGCGTTTGTACTCTTAATATCCATCGCCATAGAAGCGTCTTCAATATGATTGAACCATATACCACTGGTGCCCCCCATGGCAACAAAGCCTGTCCAAAAATCGCTGCCGCATCGAAAATACTTTGAGAAAAGCGATTGGAAACTTACGTTAGGGTTTATTCGGATAGTCGCATTCTTGCCCATTTTGAGGCTGCACGAAGTGATGTTAAAGTTGGCATCAATAACCAAGGTGCCATTAACGACCACTTTTTTGCTGGTCCAGCCAGCAATGCCCAGGCTGGAGATTGTGGTACTTGAAGTGTCGTCAGTTCCGATTGTGAAGTCGGGAACGAAATTCCCTCCGATTTGCTGGCAAAGGGTTTGCTGAGCATTGACTGATGCGGCAATTGTGAAAGAAAGAGCCAGTATGAAGGCCCATAAATACCCTAGATTTATAAGTTGAAGCGTTGAATAAAATCTGTTTTTCATTGTAGTAGAATTTTATAAAATGAACAAATCGTTTAAGTGTCCATCGGGCGCAGCGATGAACCAATACACAAGAAAGGAATAGATTGAACCTCGCTTTCGCCCTAAACGGGTTTTAGCGGGTAAATAAGATTAGCGTGTTGAAGCCCAGAGGAGCTTGGCACTTTATATTTGACCCGCCTTCGCCCTAAACGGGCTATGGCGGGTAAACCAACGGATTATAATTTGCCCCGACGCACATCAGAGGGAGAGCAAAATCGAATGCAATATATTCAAATAATAATCAAACACCCAAATATTGTACAGAAATTTAACATCAAAAAGACAGAAATAGCCCTTATTTCATTCCATAAGTACGCCCCTGGGCAAATATTTATTTTCTCTTCGCCACTAATTTCAAGGTCAGCGGCACCATGTCGTCAATCATCTTGTCTTTGGCGGTGCCCAGTATCCCGGAATGAAAGTTTACCCCCCATTGGGTTCGGTTGATCGGGAATGCGGGCGATTCTGCCCGAAGCACGTCGCCTTCGATGCTTATTTGGACCGGGATATTTATAGGAATTGTATTGCCTTTCATGGTCAGGTTTCCACCAAGAACCCAATTGAAATTGGGCATGGTACTGGGTAAGACCTCATAAAACTCGAACTCGGCTTTTGGGTATTTTTTTACCTCAAAAAAATCCGAATCTTTCAGGTGCGATTCCAAATCGCGTCGTCCACCGGGGTCTTTTATATCGGTAACGCTGACAGAATTCATATCAAGGATCACCTTGCCGCTCAGCACACGGCCTTGATTTACAAGCAGTTCTCCACTTTCTACCTGAATAGTGCCCTGATGGCCATCCTTCTTTATAGTGTGCGTGCCCGACCAGTTCACGATGCCGTCGGTAACAACAAAAGCGGTTGCACCATCCGTTGGTATGGGCGCTACACGAATCGTTTCAACAGCTGGAGCGGCTTGGGCGGCTTCGATTTTTGAATCGTTTTTGCAGGATAAAAAGGCAAAAAGTGAAAGCCCTAACAGGATTGATTTTCTGAAAAACATCCGTGAATTGTTTAAAAATTAAAATTGCAGGGTAGCCACCACTGTTTTATTTCCTTTCACTTGCTGGTCCATCACTACCTCAACTTTCGCATCGAGGGGCAAATACAAATCTACCCGCGAACCGAACTTGATAAAGCCCATTTCTTGTCCCTGTTCTACTTTTTCACCTTCTCCAACATACCATTTTATGCGCTTGGCAACAGCGCCTGCTATTTGCCGCATCAATATCTCTCCTTTTCCAAAGTCATATACCACGGTAGTTCGTTCGTTCTCGGTACTGCTTTTGGGGTGCCAGGCCACCAGATATTTTCCGGGGTGGTAGCGGAAATAGTTAACCACGCCACTTACTGGATTTCGGTTGACGTGGACATTTAAGGGCGACATGAAAATAGAGATTTGAAGCCGTTTTTCATGAAAATATTCTGCTTCAAAAACCTCTTCGATGACACAAACCTTTCCATCTGCAGGGGCGTAAACGAGTTGGTTGTCGGCGATCTGAATTTCCCGAATCGGGTTTCTAAAGAATTGAAGCACAAGAATATAGAAGCCGACAGAGAGTATAAGTATCGGCCAAAAAGCAATGGGCAGGAAGCGTTCTATGACAATGTTCAAGGCGAACAGCAGCAATGCCGCCACAATCAAAATGGTGCGTCCTTCTCTATGAATTCGTATCAACATTTTATCAAAAATTTGAATTTGGTGGGCAAAGATAGAATTTGTTGCTGTACCCCGGAACTCTGTTCCGGGGAAGGATGTGCCCCCAGGCTCCAGAACAGGGTGCGTGCTGTACCCCGGAACTCCGTTCCGGGGAGGTTTCCCCCAAGCCCCGGAACGGAGTTCCGGGGTACTACCCTAACCCCTGTTCAATTACCTCCCGGATATTCGGATATACTACCACCCCGCTTTCAAGCCATGTTTTGGGCTCTACCCAGGCTATTTCCTCAATGTCTTCTTCGGTTTGAGGCACCAGTTTATTGTCCGCAGTATTCATTCGGTACCACCAGGTTTTTTTTAAAATGCGCTGACCTTTTAACTCGTAGGTATGATAGGTATGGGTCAAAAAGGGGCCAAGCGCCACGTTCACCAGCCCTGTTTCCTCCTTCACTTCGCGCACAGCCGCTTGTTCTGGTGTTTCTCCAGGGTCAATTTTGCCCTTCGGCAAATCCCAGGATGCTCTGCGAAAAAACACAAGCAGTTCATTTTGAGCATTTTGGACATAGCCGCCTGCTGCTTCCAGTACTTTATAACAATCCTGGAAATCAGCCCAAAGTATTTCCACATCAGGATGGTACAACACCACGGCGCGGAGATTTTTGTTTTTATCCAGCATATCCAGGTATTGTCTCAGCAATTTTTTTTTGCCAATGTACTGAGCAACATGGGTGAATTTATCTGCTTGAAAACCCAAAGCTTGTGCTCCTTCAGGGTTTGTAAGAAAAACGGGCACGCCGTTGTGGTAGATTTTATAGTTTTGCGGCACTTTTTTGATTTATTTTGGTGCGAATGTAGGGCATCCTGAATCGTGAAGCAGCCATAAATTGCAGTACATTCCACTAAAAAGACCTTGAATTTGCGAATAGACGTGTAATTCATGGCTTATTTCAATATTAAAACTCGATTGACATTTTGGAATTCGAAGTAGCACGCAAACTATTGGAAATCAAGGCGGTAAAACTTAACCCCCATGAACCATACACTTGGGCATCAGGGTTGTTGTCGCCCATTTACTGTGACAATCGCGTGGCGCTTTCACATCCGAGGGTTCGTACTTTTTTAAAAAATTGTTTGTCTGCAAAATCGCAGGTTTTTGGTACATTTGATGTGGTAGCCGGTGTGGCAACAGCAGGTATTCCGCACGGAGCCTTATTGGCCGATGTGCTGGAAAAACCTTTTGTGTATGTGCGCAGCAGTGCAAAAGACCATGGGCGCCGCAATCAAATTGAGGGTGAACTGAAAAAAGGGCAGCGGGTTTTAGTAGTGGAGGACCTTATTAGCACGGGGGGTAGTTGCCTACTGGCAGTGGATGCCTTGCGAGAGGCTGGTGCAGAAGTGGTAGGCGTATTGGCCATTTTTCAATATGGTTTTGCAAAAGCAGAAACAGCATTTTCCGAAAAAGGGGTTGATTTTAAGACCCTCACAAACTATGATGCTTTGTTGCAAGAAGCCGTGAAGACTGGTTATGTTTCCGAATCCGATCTTAACACGTTGAAAAAATGGCGTGAAAACCCAGATAGTTGGGGTGCGCTTTATACATAAAAATGATTACTCCCAATTCTGAATCCTTTCTTCGGGAATACCTGAACAATGCCAGCCCTACCGGTTATGAGGCAAGTGGCCAAAAACTTTGGCTTGAATATCTCCGCCCCTACATAGATGACTGGAAATTGGACAATTATGGTACCGCCTATGGTATTATCAATCCTGACAAGCCCTATAAGGTGGTCATCGAAGGGCACGCCGATGAAATATCATGGTTCATCAACTATGTTACAGACGATGGTTTTATTCATATTATCCGCAATGGTGGTTCTGATTTTCAAATAGCTCCTTCAATGCGCGTATGGATTCACCTTCGCAAAGGAGGCCGTATTCCCGGGGTCTTCGGATGGCCTGCTATCCATACCCGCACCGACAAAGATTCCAATATCTCGCCCACTGTAGAAAACCTGACCATCGATGTGGGAGCCAAAGACCGCGATGAGGTATTGGAAATGGGCATTCATGTAGGTTGTGTGGTCACTTTTCAAGACGAATTCACCATTCTGAATGACCGGTATTACACCGGGCGAGCACTCGACAATCGTTTGGGCGGTTTTTGCGTAGCCGAAGTGGCGAGACTCTTGAAAGAAAACAAGATAAAGTTGCCATATTCACTCTATATCGTCAATTCTGTACAGGAAGAAGTCGGCTTGCGCGGGGCTGAAATGGTTGCTGCCAGCATCAAGCCAAACGTAGCTATTGTGACGGATGTGACCCATGATACCCATACGCCGATGATCAGCACCAAAAAACATGGCGATGTGCGCTGCGGTAAAGGCCCTTCGGTGACTTACGCCCCTGCGGTACACCAAGGTTTGCTAGACATTATCATTGCCACCGCCGAGGAAAAAGAAATTCCGTTCCAGCGCGAAGCTGCCAGCCGTACCACAGGCACCGATACCGATGCATTTGCATATTCCAATGGTGGGGTTCCTTCAGCACTCATTTCTTTGCCGCTCCGCTATATGCATACTACGGTTGAAATGGCACATAAAGACGATGTAAATAACCTGATTCGATTGATTTTTGAGAGCTTGCAAAAAATTGAAGCCGGTCATGATTTCAGGTATTTTTCAAAACTTTAAAGGCCACTCAGACACTTAAAACATCTCAAAACCTTCTAACTTCTCATATAACTCTCGTGGAATACGCCGCCTGCCAAGTCTCCATCGCCCCGCTTCGAGCACAACCATCTGACAAAAGCGAGATGGTGTCGCAATTGCTATTTGGCGAAACTGTAGAGGTTCAGGATTCAAAAGATACCTGGAAATACGTCGTTTGTGCATGGGATGGCTACACGGGATGGGTGGACGCAAAACAACTCAAACAACTTACCTCGAAAGAGTTTGAAGAATATCGTGAAAATCAGGCGCTCAACCTTTCGTTGGTGGAAGGTCTGATGGCCGCCGATCATTTTATTCCGGTTACTATGGGCGCTGTGTTACCACAATATGATGGTTTACGCTGCCGATTGGGCGAAAAAACATTCCAGTTTTCAGGCCCTGTGGTCACACCTGGTCAACAAAATTTGGGTGCTGAATGGGTCGTCAAAATTGCCCGGCGATATCTTCACGCCCCCTCGCTTTGGGGCGGTCGCTCACCTTTTGGCATCGACTGCGCCGGGCTGACACAGATGGTATTTAAAACAGCAGGAATACGCCTTTTGCGCGAAGCCTTCCAACAGGTCACACAGGGGCGTCCCATCGATTTTATGGAAGAATGCCAGGCGGGCGACCTCGCTTTTTTCGATAATGGGAAAGGACAAATCACCCATGTAGGGATTATTTTGCCCGAATGCAACATCATCCATTCGAGTGGTCAGGTGCGGGTGGACAAACTGGATCATTTTGGCATATTCAACTCCGAACTAAACCGCTATACCCACCAGCTCCGCATAGTGAAACGGCTTTTGCCAGATGAACCAAATTCCCTCGTTTACAACGAAAACGAAGAACTACTGATCGACGAAATGGCCGGACAAGGCGCTTTTTTGTTGAACGTGTAATTTATTCTGCAAAAGCGGGATGTGTCCATTGGGTTTATAAAACAACACGCAAGGCCTTATCGAGCAGCTGAAATTCAACCGGGGTTTCACCTAAAAACTCCCCATCCGCTTCAAGGAGCGTAGGGATATCGCCGACATGCTCCACCCGAATACTTCGGGCCTGGTGTCCTTCTATTTTGGAATGTTTGAGTATCGTGCCGTCATAAAATCGCGGGGTTTGGATCAGCACTTCCAATTTTGAGATTTTCCGGGCAAACGTAAGGGCAAAGCGCCCATCATCCGGGATGGCTTGCGGAACAAATTGCATTCCTCCTCCAGAAAAACGGCACAGACCTATGTTGATCGTGTAGAAAAAGTCTTCAGTCGTTTGTCCGTCAAAAATGATGCGTGCTTTGCTGAGTTTATATTCAGTAAGGTATTGCGCTATTTTCAGGAGGTATTGCAGCTTATTGCGGGCCGGATTTTCAACCAGTTTTTTCCCGATAAACCCATCATAAGCCATGCCTGCCACATTCACAAAATACCGTGAACGGGTTTCTCCGTCACGCTGGTATGTTATCAAACCGATATCCTGATATGCCGTTTTAAGCATACGAAGTTTTTCCAACCGGAGTTTGGGGTCTGATGGGATCCCGTATTGTCGTGCCCAGTCATTGCCCGTGCCAAAGGGAAGCAATCCATAAAAAACCTCTGACGGTTGGACAAACTTTTGATTGAAAATACCGTGTACGATTTCGTGGTTCGAGCCGTCGCCACCGATGCCAAGCAGGTAACGGCCGCCTTTGAGCAGGGCGTTTTCGACCAATTGGGCTGCATGGCCGCGTCGTTCGGTAAATTGCACGGTGTAAGCAAAGCCCAATTCTTGCAAAAGCCGTTCGATTTGCGGCCATTGTTGCTCCATCGCCCAATTTCGGGCGGCGGGGTTGGCGATAATGTGCCAAAAGGGTTGTTCTGTCATGATGAGCAAAAGTATCTTTTTCTGGGAATTGGGCGGGAAGAAGAAACCTTGGCGCGGTATATTGTTGGGCTAATCTTGTACCTTTGTAAAAAATCAAGCCATGCAAGCTATCGAAACAACCGCGCAAGTTGACCAGTCAGGGAATCTGCAACTTTTGACCCCGCTGAGCCTCCGCAACCAAAAAGTCCGGGTAATTATCTTGCTCCCAGAGAGCGACGAGATTGACGACAAAGCATGGCTTTACGCAATCCAAAATCCCGCGTTTGATTTTTTGAACGACCCGGGGGAAGATTTATATTCAATACAGGATGGTAATCCGATTGTATCATGAAGTGGAAAATCGTACTCGTTCCTTTTCCATTCGATGATTTGACAGGAACAAAGGTGCGCCCTGCAGTGTGCCTGACCGACGAAATAAGTACCTATCGGCACGTTGTCATTGCATTCATAACCAGCCAAGTGACAAAAGCGAGCGAGCCTTCAGACATTCCCCTGCTGACTTCATCTCCTGATTTTTCTTTGACTGGCCTGAAAGCACCTTCAGCCATCAGGTTGCATCGCCTCGTAACCATTCCAACTAGTTTGATGCAACGACAATTGGGTAATCTTCCAGTAGGATTGCAAAACACGGTCGAGCAAAAACTGAGGGCATTATTTGGTTTGTAAGTCTTTTTTCTACCTTTGTACCATGTTACTACCTATTATTTCCGACGGTATTATTATTCGCCAGTATATGCACACCTGACGAGGTAAGGTTGTTTGGAAAAACAGAAACCCCGGCTGGTGTGCAAACTGGACGGGGTTTTTGATTTAAAACAATATCCCCAAATCACCAAATCCACCCCCTCCTACGCTTTTACTCGCCTTAGCCTTTGGCGGCCGGCGAGAAGCTTCGGCGGGTAAAAAATCCACAATAATAATGTATCGCGAATTCAAACACCTGAACCTCCCCGCCATCGACGCCGAAATCCTGCAATTTTGGGAGGACGAAAAGATCTTTGAACAATCCGTCGAGCAGCGCCCGAAGGAAAACTCTTTTGTTTTCTACGAAGGGCCTCCTTCTGCCAATGGTATGCCGGGCATTCACCATGTAATGGGTCGAACCGTGAAGGACCTCTTTTGCCGCTACAATACCCTTAAGGGATTTCGGGTGGCGCGAAAAGGCGGTTGGGATACGCACGGCCTTCCTATCGAACTGGCCGTAGAAAAAGAACTCGGCATTACAAAAGAAGACATTGGAGTAAAAGTCACTGTGGAGGAATACAATGCCACTTGCCGTAGTACCGTGATGCGATACAAAGACCTTTGGCAAGAAAAAACCCGTTTAATGGGTTTTTGGGCGGACCTGGACAATCCCTACATCACCTTCGAAAACAGTTATATCGAAACGGTGTGGTACATACTGCAGCGGCTTTACAAGAAAAAAACAACGGAGGGTCAGCGTTTTCTTTACAAAGGATTTACTATCCAACCGTATAGCCCCGCGGCCGGAACAGGCCTTAGCTCCCACGAACTGAACCTTCCGGGCACCTATAAAGAGGTGACAGATATTTCTGCGGTTGCAATGTTCAAAGTAAAAAGGGATGCCAAATCTTCCTTTCTTTTCGATTCCGAAACTGAAGACCTGCGTATCCTTGCCTGGACAACAACCCCCTGGACCTTACCCTCCAACGTAGCACTCACCGTTGGCCCCAAGATCGATTATGTGAAGGTTAAGACCTTAAGCCCTTACACCGGAACGCCTGTAAGCGTGGTGTTGGCAAAATCCAGATTGGCGGGTTATTTTAACCCAGAAGATGAAAGCCAAGCCTTCGAAGCATTCAAAGTGGGCGATAAAAAACTGCCGTATCTGATTGCAAATGAGGGCATTAAAGGCAGCAAACTCGTCGGCGTCCATTATGAGCAGTTGCTCCCAACACCTGCAGCTTCAACGCCCGAACTCGAGGAAAAGGCCTTCCGCGTTATTTCAGGCGATTGGGTGACGACAGAGGACGGAACTGGCGTAGTGCATACCGCTCCCTACTTTGGCGCCGACGACTTTAGAGCCTGTAAATCAGCTGGGATTCCTTTCATTGGATTGCCCAACGAGAAAAAACCAGAGCTTCCTTTTCCACTTGTGGACCGGCAGGGAAAATTTGTGGATGAAGTACCCGAATTTGGAGGCCGCTACGTCAAGGCCGAGTACTATTCGCTTGAAATTCAAAAAGACAAGGAGTTTAAACCGACAGATCTACTCGTTTCACTTCGTTTGAAAGAGGACAACAAAGCCTTTAAAGTGGAACGATACAAGCATACCTATCCTCACTGCTGGCGCACCGATAAGCCGGTGCTTTATTACCCGCTGGATTCCTGGTTTGTACGTGCCTCCGCTGCGAAAGAACGTCTTTCAGAACTAAATAAAACCATCCATTGGCACCCCGAAAGCACCGGAACTGGCCGTTTTGGTCAGTGGCTCGACAATTTGCAAGACTGGAATCTCTCGCGCTCCCGGTTTTGGGGCATCCCGCTCCCCATTTGGCGTACTGAAGACGGGGAAGAGGAAATTTGCATCGGCTCGGTGATGGAGTTGAGTGCGGAGCTTGAGAAGGCTGTGAAGGCCGGTTTGATGGAGAAGAACCCATTTGACCCCACCCCTAGCCCCTCCCCCGCAGGGCTGGGGTTTGATCTCCACCGCCCATACATAGATGACGTAGTTCTGGTCTCGCCCACGGGTCGGCCTATGCGCCGCGAAACAGACCTCATTGATGTGTGGTTCGACTCCGGCTCCATGCCTTATGCCCAGTGGGGTTTGGACTATGAAAAATTAAAAAATGGCGACGATAAGCCCTTTAATTCGCCTTTTGAGGTTAGTTATCCCGCTACGTTCATTGCGGAAGGCGTGGACCAAACCCGTGGTTGGTTTTACACCTTGCACGCCATAGCGGGAATGGTGTACGATTCGGTAGCGTTCAAAAATGTGGTCTCGAATGGTTTGGTTTTGGATAAAAACGGCGAAAAAATGTCCAAATCCAAGGGCAATGTGGTGGACCCTTTTAAGACTCTGGCCGAGTTTGGGGCCGATGCCACACGCTGGTATATGATGTCGAACGCCAATCCGTGGGACAATTTGAAATTCGACACAGGAGGCATATTAGAAACCCGGAACAAGTTGTTCGGCACGCTTTACAACACCTACAATTTCTTTGCCCTTTACGCCAACCTCGACGGCTTCAAGCACGATGAATTTAATGTGATGCCGTATGAAAAACGTTCCGAATTGGATCGCTGGGTCATATCAAAACTCTACTCCCTTGTGGCTGATTACCGGGCTGCTATGGACGACTACGACGTGACAAAAGCCTGTCGTACCATCGAGGATTTTGTGGATGAGCACCTGTCAAACTGGTATGTTCGACTTTCTCGCAGGCGATTCTGGAAGGGAGATCTAAATGAAGACAAATCAGCCGCCTATCAAACCCTATATGAATGTTTGATGGTAACAACCCAACTGATGGCCTCTGTGGCGCCTTTCTTTTCAGATTGGATGTACCGAAATCTGACGGCTCCAATTAAAGACATCGCCAAAGCGAAAAACACCCCGCTTCGTCATGATTCTGTTCATCTGAGCGACCTCACGCCTTTGCAGCCGTTCATGATCGACAAGGCCCTGGAAAAGCGCATGGATTATGCCCAACGTATCTGCTCCCTTGCTTTAAGTATTCGAAAAAAAGAAGGATTCCGTGTGCGTTTGCCCCTGCAAAAAATCTTGCTCCCGGTGCTTGACAAAGCCTTTATCAAAGAAGTTGACGGCGTGAAAGATCTGATCCTGTCGGAGATCAACGTCAAGGAATTGGAGTACGTTACCGATGCATCTGGATTGATCAAAAAAGGAGCAAAAGCCAATTTTAAAACGCTCGGGGCGAAACTTGGTAAGGACATGAAAGATGCCGCGGCTTTTATCGGCAGCTTTTCAAACGATCAGATCAATGCGCTGGAAACATCGGGCAAACTGGATGTAACCCTCAACGGGAATACCTATACCCTTACCCCCGACGACCTTATCATCACGACAGAAGATCTGCCTGGCTGGAAGCTTGCATCTGATGCCGAGCTTACCGTTGCATTGGACGTGCACATGGACGAAAAACTACTGGCTGAAGGCATGGCCAGAGACTTGGTGAGCATCATTCAGAAAATTCGAAAAGACAAGGATTTCAATGTCACGGATCGGATCGCGGTGCGTATCGAACGGCATCCAAATATTGGTTCTGCACTAGATCTGTTTGGTGAATATATCATGGAAGAAGTGTTGGCAAATTCGCTTTTGCTGGCGGATTCAGTAGCAGGGGAAGCCGTTGAATTGAATGATGAGGTAACGTTGAAAGTGGAGGTAACTGTTGATCTTATATCATGGAAGATACAAATACCAAGTCAAATTGACAATTTATTCTTACATTCAGTTATATCTAATTTGTATCCAAAAACAGGGAAAATTCTAGTGTTTGACTGGCAGAACGCTCAAGAACTATTGCCTGAAGTGCATTGTGCAATATTGCACTTACGGGATTTATTGGAAGAAAATGGGATAACCCTGATTCATGAAGGCCAAGAAGGGAAACTTATATTTGTTCAGTTTGCTCAGATATTTGACTTGAATTTGGCTGAAAGGCCAATTGAATTGGACGGCGTTTACATTTCGCCAGTAAAATCGGAAAGTCGACTAGAGGCCGATTCTGAAGCCTTGAAAATTTTTTTAAAACCCTATTTGCCTTTTCCAAACTTAGACATATCGGCTATAAAATCATTGTTCTCAGAGTTGTATATGAATATTTGTCAGCATGCAGAGGTAGTGGAAAAAGGCTATATCTTCGTGACTCATCCAGATAAAGAGGGGAACATTACTTTCTATTTTTCTGACCCGGGCGTTGGAATTTCGCAAAGTATTCGTCAGTTTTACCCAGAGAAAAAAAATGACGCTGACGAGGCGCTGATAAAATATGCTACACAAGACAGGGTTAGCACCCGAAGTCAACCGCAAAATCAAGGACGAGGGTTAGCTACTGTACTCTCTAGCATTAAGGCCATGGAGGGTCGAGTGGAGATTTGCAGCTGCAAAGGTTGCCTCATCAGTGAGGCGAACAAAATGCCATTAAAATCGTTATCTTACAATCACAAAGGCACCTTTATCGCTGTGAAATTCAACGTAAACAGACTGGAAGTTATAAGCGATGACGAATACGACAACGATATCAACTTCTGACATGGAAAAATCTGTGCAACTAATGGATTTTACTACCGATTTCTTCTCGGGAGAGAGTGGACTTTGTGTAGGAAAGGCATTGGATGAATTGATTTTGAAAAGGCCTCATCAATCCATCAAGGTCTCACTGCTGGGAATAAATAGCGTCTCCCCGTCTTTCATAAATGGTGCGTTTATTTACCTGCTTGAGCTTTATGGCGAAGATTATTTTCGACAATTTATCAAAATAATAAACGCAAGTCCCGGTGTCGCCCAAAGCATAAGTGAATCGCTTAAAGGGTTCATTGTTCATCGTCAAGAATTTTATAAAAGTTTTTCTACCAATACTATTTATTTAATTAGTGATGGTAGTTCAAAATATCAAAATGCTCTTGAGAATATTTGGCATTCTAATATAGAGTATGTACGGTTTTTAGGTAACAATTCAAGTCAAATATCAGTTGCTGGTTGTGCCATTGGTGTTTTGACAGAACAAAGCAGGCAAAACAAATTCTTGGAAGAAGTTTCCTGTATATTGCAATACAATAAACCTGTGCTTATTCTGGTCGAGAAAAATGTCCAGCTAACAATACCAGCAGAGATGCGCGATCGAGTACAGAAAATCCCCTTTGATGCAAATAAGTTAAGCATCACAATCAGGAAAATAAATGAGTATGTCAAAACTCAAACCATTCGCAGAAAGAAGGGGAGTAATACTGGGAGCGCCGATATTTTAGATGTATTGGCATGGACACTTTTGGGCTTGGGTGCTGTTTATCTTGTGACAGAACTTGCAAAGAAATAGATGTTTTGTCATCGTCTCCCCGGCACTTCCCGCCCCACCACGTTTGCAATGTGCAAGCGCAAAATGCGCAGGGGTTTATGAACTTTTACAGGAACACCCTATTGGTTCCTGCATACACTAAAAACACCCCTGGCAGCTTATCCAGCGTCTTTTTTCCGGATTTGTTCCAGTTTTTCACAGAAAGTGTTCGGATGAACTCGGCCTCGCCCGTGAGGTCTTGCGCTACCCCGAAAAACGTGAGGGGTTGTAAGGTTTCAAGCGCCACTTCCAGCACCATTTGAGATCTGTAGGGGGTTTCGATAAAAATCTGGGTCTGATTTTGCTGGCGCGAAAGGTTTTCCAATCGGCGGAGTTCTTTGGCCAGTTCCGGGCGTTTGGGCGGCAGATAACCATGGAAATTGAATCTCTGGCCGTTCATTCCTGAGGCCATAAGCGCCAGTAAAATGGAAGACGGCCCTGTCAATGGCACTACTTTTACACCTTCCCTATGGGCGAGCGCAACGATGGCAGCGCCCGGATCTGCCACACCCGGACAGCCTGCTTCTGAAAGCAAGCCAATGTTTTTATTCAATTTTACAGCCTCCCGGAATATACTTTCCGCCTCCTCAAAATCTTGATTATCAGAAAGTTCTACGAATACCATCTCCGAAATTGGTAGCGCAGGGCCAAGGCTTTTGATAAAATGACGGGCTGTTTTCGCCCGTTCTACGATAAAAACATCCAATTGCCGCGCTATATCCTGGACGTAGGGCGGCACTGTGTGCAGGGCATTTTCCGCTATGGGGCATGGGATGAGGTAGAGGGTGGCCATGGTGTTTTATAGGCTTAACCCTCTTTTTGCCGTCCGCGCATAAAAAACCACAACGCAGCAAAAGCGAGCACCAAAAATATCGGCAGCAAATTGATATTCGTGAGCACGCTTCGCCCGGCGGCGAGCTCAATCTGATTGAGTGCCTCTTTGGGCAAGGCATTTAAGAATTTTTGGAGCGCCTCACCGGTCAGGGAGCTTACCTCCTGATAACCCATGTTCAAGGCCTGCGCTTTTTTTTCCAGATCAAGTTTTGGCCCAATGTAAAAGGTCTGGTATGCCCAGTTGCCCAACATGCCCACGCCTCCTATGAGCGAAAGTCCCAGGGCGCCACTTTTCGGTATGTTTTCGCTCACAAAACCCAACATGGTTGGCCAGAAAAAACACACCCCGAGTGCAAAAACAACGGCAGCGGCATAAAGCGAAGGCCCTTCCATGGTGCGAAGCATATATACACCGATCACCGAAAATACAGCCGAACCCAGCAGGATACCCGTGGGATTGAGCCGGTGGATAAGCGGGCCCCCAAAAAAACGACCAAGGGCCATCAATCCGTTTACCAATGCCAGAATGAGCAAGGCGTTCGCCCCTGCATTGCCTAAAAGTTTGTCGATCCACTGGTTGGTGCTCAGTTCTGTATTGGCGGTAAAAAACATACAAACCGCCATGAAAAGGAAGAGCGGCCCAGTGACCGCCTTGAACATCGCTGCGGTTGAAACCCCACTGGTAACACGTTCTGTTTGCGGGAAATTATGCCCCCAAAACAACCAGCCATACACGATGGTCGGAAGCAAAATGGTAGCAACCTGCATTTGCCAGCCCATGCCAATATAATTCATACCCGCCGCCACGAGCGACCCGATGACAATACCGCCCGGGAACCAGACATGAAATCGGTTGAGCATCACCGTTTTATTGTTGGGATACATGGAGGCCACCAGCGGATTGCAAACGGCTTCTACCATACCATTGGCGAAACCGACCAGGAAAGTAGAAATAAACAGGCTCCAGAACCCGCCTGCTAAAATGGTGAGCACCAAACCCAACAAATGTGCGCCAAAGGCTATCCACATCAGGCGTTTCATGCCGAATTGATCCACAAAAAAACCGCCAAGCGTGGTAGCCACCGGAAACCCGAAAAAGGCCATTCCAGCTATCCAGGCCAATTCTTCTTCAGAAAGATTGAATTCTTTGCCCAGCGGGCCAAGCATTCCGGCGCGGATGGCAAAAGTCATCGAAGTGACGGTGAGTGCTACACATGAGGCGGTGAATAACCTCGAAGGGTTGATGTTGCTCATAATTTATGGATGGGTTTCGTTTTGAAATGCGGACCAAATGTAGAAAGATGGAACATTTCGCCAATTTTTAACTTAAGTCTTTTGCGATTTAAGTTTCTAAGAGCGGACCGGTTTCACAATTTTTCCAGTATCTCCCGCACCAATCCCGGCCCTTCATAGATCAACCCGGTGTAAACCTGCACCAGATCCGCTCCGGCATCAAGTTTTTCCTGTGCCGCCAGCGCCGAATCAATACCGCCCACACCCATGATGACCACATCCTTGCCCAGTTTTGCCCGGAGGTAGCGAATCACCTCGCTGGCGCGTTCACGGACGGGCGCGCCACTCAAGCCGCCCATGCCAATCGAAGTGATTTGGGTCTCGGACGTTTTCAACCCGGCTCTGGAAATGGTCGTGTTGGTGGCAATAACCCCTGCCAAGTCTGTGTCGCGTACAATGTCGGCGATGTCATCCAGTTGGTTGTCTGTCAGGTCTGGAGCAATTTTTAGCAATATTGGTTTGGGTGATTTTTGGGCACGGTTTTTTTCCTGCAATAAATTCAGCAGTCGGGTAAGTGGTTCTTTTTCCTGCAATTCGCGCAGTCCGGGCGTGTTGGGTGAACTGACATTGACCACGAAATAATCCACCCACGGAAACAGTTTTTCAAAACAAAGCAGGTAATCACTGGCGGCTTCCTCATTGGGGGTCGCTTTGTTTTTACCGATATTGCCACCAATGACAAGGCCCTTGGGCATGCCAGATTTCCGCAGTTTTTCAAGGCGATTGACGAGCGCATCCAGTCCGTCATTGTTGAAGCCCATTCGATTGATAAGGGCATTGTCTTTCGGCAATCGAAACAGGCGAGGGCGGGGATTGCCCCCCTGAGCCAGTGGCGTCACCGTACCCACTTCGATGAACCCAAAGCCAAGACAGGCCAAGCCGGGAATATGCTTTCCATCCTTGTCAAATCCTGCAGCCAGGCCCACCGGGTTAGGGAAGCTTAGCCCCAAAACTTTCTTTTCCAGGCGCTTGTGCGAAAGGCAAAACATAGACCGCAGGAGCCAGCGTGTGGGCGGAAAAGCGGCGGCAAGGTCGAGTACCTGGAATGTAAAACGGTGTGCAGCCTCAGGAGAGAGCACAAAAAGCAGTGGTTTGAATATTTTGTACATGGTGCGCGAAGGGTACATTTCAAATCGTCGTATTCTTCAACAAACCTCGTAGGTTTTAAAAACCTACGAGGTTTAAAACGCCCCCTGCGCAAAAGTCGGAAAAGCCCGCGAATTGCCCCTTACTCAATTACCTCAAATTCCGCTTCGGCCATTTCAGCGCCATTCACCAAAAGCCGCAGTTTGTGTTTTCCGGGGTAGTGTTTCCTGATGGTGAAATCTTGAAAACTTTGGGCGCGTTCAATCCGGACGGCTTGCCCCATTCCCATGTTTAATTCTTTGATCCTGAATATTTTAGAAGATGTTTTACCCGACAACGTTTGATAATCAATCCCATATTCAAGTCGAATTTGCGCGGTTTCATTTCCGCTGTTTTTGACTAAAAAAGAAAAGTTGAGTCGCCCGCCAAGCGGTACCGTTTCAGCACAATTAATTTCTGAAATTTCAATGCCTGTCACCCCTTTTTGAAACCCAAAATGTGCCAAGGCATCGGCGTTGCCCTTTTTTAACAATCCCCGACACGCATGGCGCACGATCCAGTCCGTTTCTGTTGATTGACCAAGCCATCGATCTGCAATGGATAGCACCAGCGCCGGATGGTCCTTGGAAATATCGTTCAGGTTGTTCGCAACGGAACGGCGCACCGTTTCTGCGGAGTCGTTTTTAAGATTTTCCAGGATCGGAAGAATGGGGCTTGGGTCAACTTTGAGTATCGGCACACCCATTCCCCAGGGCAGTCTGGGGCGGATACCCTCACTGCTCAAGCGGCGAACCATGGCACTTGGATGTTGCGACCACTGGAGCATTTCAGCGAACATCCGCTCTGGGTAGCGCAGTAAAAAAGGGCGTACCGCAAATTCAGCACTACTCCAACGGGTAACGGTTTCAAGCGCTGCGATGGATTCGTCGGGGTGTTCTAATCCCCAGCTTTCTACAAAATCGGGCAAAAACATGTACTCAAAAGTGAGTTTTTCACCCTGCATGGCAATGTACCTCTCTGTGATTTTTTTAACTAAATCTAAGGCGAGGGGATATTCCTCCGGCAAATTGGCGCGTAAAACCTGGCTGATACGCCGAATGCGCTGCTTCAATTCGAGCGCCTCCCATTCGTTGTTGAATACTTGTTGTAGAAAATTTTTTGTTGGAAATGCTCCCCAAACTTGCTCCATCTCAAGCGAAAAAGGCTCGAGTAGCGCGCGGGAGAACATGTTTTTTAAAGGTTCTGCCATATAAATTCTAGTTTCACACAACGCCACTACGACACAACGTTGTGATATATGAGTAAAATAATACGCTGTGTCGTAGTGGGGGAGTGTGATTTAATTGTGTCCTCGTACTAATTGAAACCCACTCTCCCAAAAATCGGGAATCTTACCGTTTTAATTTCTCCTTCCGGCCAAGCCGTTTTCAACTGTTCTACAAAAGCCTGGTCTATAGGGTGATGACCGTTTTTTCGGATAAAATGTTGCACGGCAGACCAGGTGCCCAGATAGCCCAAAAGTTGCTCTACCCTCCAGGTATAGGTAGAGGCAAGTGCCGGAAACGGGATATCATCCAAAGGAAACGGAATGGTAGTGTAAGCGGTTTCAACCAGATGCCGCTCCCCGTCCCAGCAGTCGTGCAGAACGGTATTGTAAAAATGTTCAATAACCGCTTCTGTTGGCGCATCTACCCGTAGCAAGTTGTAACCAACCAGGGCGAGCAAGCCGCCAGGCTTTAAAATCCGCCGCACTTCGGGATAAAATTTATCCAGGTCAAACCAATGCGCGGCCTGGCCAACGGTCACTAAATCAAAGAATTGGTCAGGAAAATTGGTTGATTCGGCCCGCCCGATCTGGTAATGAATGTTGGGCTTTTGCTGCGCGTTTTTCAACTGGTTCTCACTGATGTCGGAAGCTTCTACCAGGCGGAATCGTTCGGCGAGTGCAGCAGCGATTTGGCCGTTTCCGGTGGCGCAATCCCAAGCCCGCTCAAAGTTGGAGCTCTTGTCAAATAGAAAATCAAACAGTTGTACGGGGTATCCCGGGCGGAATTGGGCGTAGCTGGTAGATTGAGCAGAAAAATTGTCTTTCATGGTTGGGATCTTTTTGTTAGAAATGCCAATAATGCGTTAAGCTAAATCATTGGTTCCCATTATAATTGGAGGTGGTTGGGATTGTAGTCGGTAAGCAATAGCGCGTCGCGGGTGGGGTTCATGCTCACTAAAGGGGTGGGCTTTGCTTGAACGATGGAAACTACATCAGCCGGAGGAAGGCGATAGGGGTTGTTTTGGGCTGACATTTGAAGGGTGCCGAGCATCGAGGCAAACCCTAAAATAGTAAAAAAAAAACTGTTTTTTTGAAAAGCCATAAGTGATAATGGTTAATAAAATAAGAAAGATCTTTTAGTTTTAAGGCAAGTCTGCCAAATTTTAAACCTAATTAACTATTTTCTAGGGGCTTAAAAAATATTTTTATGCTAAAATTGGTGTCTATGAAGATAAAAATTCTGTCGTTAACTAAATTTTTTTCAAAAATTTAGTAATTATTGTCACAAAGGTAAATACCTTTGTCTCGTCATTCACAAGGTTTTCACCCTAGTCAACTCCCACTCTTATGGCTGTAAAATACCCGGTAAAGGTCACCCTGACCAACCAGTCAAAACTTCCATCTGTTGACTTTAATAACCTGCCTTTTGGAAAGGTTATTTCAGATCACATGTTTGTCGCGGATTTTGATGGCAAAAAATGGACTGACTTTCGAATCGTGCCTTTTGGCTCGCTCAACATTTCTCCTGCAAATCTTGCCCTGCATTACGGGCAAAGCATTTTTGAAGGCATGAAAGCCACCAAAATGCACGGCGAACCCGTTTTGTTCCGGCCAGAAATGCACGCGCGCCGGTTTAATGTTTCGGCGGAGCGTATGTGTATGCCCGAGTTTCCTGAAGACCTTTTTATTCAAGCATTGAAGATGTTGGTTGACCTCGACCGGGACTGGATTCCGGCCATGGAAGACCACGCCCTGTATATACGCCCATTAATGTTTGCAACCGATGAGTATTTTGGAGTGCACACCTCCGAAAAATACCGGTTTATTGTTTTCACCGGCCCTGTTGGCCCTTATTACCCAAAGCCAATCAAACTGTGGGTGGAGGAAGTCTTTACCCGTGCTGCCCAGGGCGGTGCCGGCGAGGCTAAATGTGCTGGCAACTACGGCGCATCTCTGCTCCCGGCCCAGCGCGCCAAAGCCGCTGGTTACGACCAGGTGATGTGGATGGATGCGGTAGAGAAAAAGTATGTGCAAGAAGTGGGCACCATGAACCTCTTTTTTGTGATGGACGGCAAGGTGATCACGCCTGCCACTACCGGCACAATTCTGCGAGGAATTACCCGTGATTCCTTTGTTACCCTGCTCAAGGAATGGGGCTACACCGTGGAAGACCGCTTGCTAAGCATTGCAGAAATCGCGGACGCTTATTGGCGCGGTACACTCCAGGAGTGCTTTGGTGCTGGTACGGCTGCTGTGGTAAGCCATGTGAGCGAGATCACCTGGCGCGACCGCAAAATACAATTGAGCGAGGTAAATAACACCAACCGCCCAGTTGGTATGCGCCTCAAAAAGCATATCAACGAACTTCGAATGGGCCTTCAACCCGATGTACATGGCTGGCTGGAAAGCTGCGAGAATTCGGGGATCGATTTATTCCTGCCCAAAGAAGAAGGTGTGATGGTTGCTTAAGAGAATATTGTCCTCCTTCGCCAAGGCTACGGCGAATATAAACCCTCCTTCGCCAAGGCTACGGCGGGTAAATAGACCGCTCTTTCAGCTACCGGAAGAGCGGTTTTTTTTGTTTTACCAAGTGAACCAGCAACGGCTTAATTCAAGCAGCAAGCCTGCTTAATCTCTCGGAGCCTGCACTATCACTATTTTCCCGACTCTAACACCGTCCCTTTCTTTGACCATCGCCCAATAAATGCCCGCAGGAAACTCCGTTAAATCCAGCACCGTAGCCGCCGAAAAAACCGCTTTCGTCAGCATAATCTTCCCGGTTTGATCCATCAGGCACAGTTCTCCTGTTGCATCCGAGGGCCTTTGAAACTGAACGGTTTCACTGCCTGGGTTGGGGAAAATTTGAAGCGGGCCTTCTTTTGGGAGCATTGGGGTTGTAGTGTTTACCACGGGCGTATTTATACCCAGCGAATCGCAAGGGCTTCCCGGAACGTCATAGAGACGGTAATTGGGATAGTTGGGGAGTGTTCGAACGGAATAAATAGGCAAGGAAATTCCTTTAGGTTCAAATCCCATACTATCGCTACTGAGAGACGGTTTTCCAATAAGACTCAAATATTGGGCTCGGTGCATGTGGTTCATTGCTATCTGCCCAAAAGGTGTGTATTGCATGTGTTGCAAACTTACCCCCCACTGGTAATTCCACACAAATGCTGAGTCCAGTATTGGGCTGCTCGTTGCAAGGTCAGCCTCTAAAATTTGAAGTTGAGCACTAACTAATAGTCTCTGATTGTCAGGTGAAAAAGCTACTCCTCCGCCTCCAATTACCCCTATCGGTAAATCCAGAACTTGTGGGCTTGAAAACCTGCCCGTGCAGCGGTCAAAATCCATCACGGCAACCTTGCAGTTTTGAGCACGCGCAAACTTTTGACCGTCCAAAGAAAACACATTTGTACCTAAATGACGGCAGTTCATCAAAGATCCTATGTTTTGCAAAAAAGGCCCTTCGATGCCTACAGGGGTGACTAAAAACAAGCGATATTCTTGTCCGCCATAAACGGGTATCACTAGCCACCAATCACGTCCGTTGCCATGCCGTACCGCTGTAAAAGGTTCTAAATCTCCGTCTGTCAGCAAATTGTTTTTGGAGGTAACGGCACCTTTTCCGCCATTTACGCCCATATCGATTTCGGTGAAATAAAACGGCCCAAGGGTGGTTTTTCGATAGGGGTCGTAACGAAGCCCCATATGAAACAAATAATAGACATGATTGCTCCCTGGCACAGGAATAGCCATTGCACCACGTGGGCTAATATAGCCAGTCTGATTGCATACCCATTCATGTATCTCTCCCGGGTTCAAGCCGATACCTCCTTGCATTGTTTCACCTAAAGCATTGGCAATCTCGCAGCCATTGGTATAAAATAACAACTGCCCTGCGCTGTCACTCATAGCGGTTGCTGTGGCCTCAAAATTCATCTTCAAATCTAATTGCTCTACCTGGATACCATTGGGGCTGAAATGGAGCAGAGCATTGTTGTAGCCTGGAGCACCCGGAAATTCATGCATTCCCATCACCCAGTTATAATCGTGCTTCTGGGCAATGGCATTACCAGAGAGAAGCAATAGCAACGCCCACATACACCATAATACTTGTATATTAATCTTTTTCATGTCCTTTTTTGATTGCTTTTTCCATTTTTTGCCGCAGCTCCTCTGGGGTGGGTGGGGTGCTATACATGGCCTTTATCGGCACATTGATCAAATTGAGGGGGTCCTGTTCCCATGATTCGGCACTTGGTGCAGATTCATCAGGAATGGCCCTGTGTTGGGCTTGAATCTCTGGCATCCATCGTGCTGGGTCGTAAAACGTCCGTACAAATCCATCTCCAGGCATTTGCAAGTTGACGGTATCACAGGGTGAGCCTTCCCATTCACCAAGGCGGTAGTTCGGGAGGTTGTAGGTAGTTGAATAGTTTAAACGAGTCAGATTCACACCATTCAGCTCGATGTCACTAGCCAAGCCAGGCAGGTTAGGTCGGTTAATGACGTGGAGTGTTGTGGTAGAGGTTCCCTGATTGAAATACATTTTGCCGTCAGGCCCCATTTCTCCAAATCCAAGTGTGGTGTAGAATGGAGGAGCACCATCGGCATACCAGTTGTGATGAATCAGGGTATCTGCCAGGATGGTCGTATCAATAGCCGCTAAATCCAAGGTGTTCAGGACGCGATGGGTTTGCACATAAACACTTTTTGAATCGGGTGAAAAATGGGTCGCAGAGAGACAGATTCTTCTGGGTATGAACCGCATATTGCCCAAAATTCCTGTACACCTGTTAAAATCAAAAAATCGAGCACCGTCAGAATATTGCGCGCGGACAATTTGATTTCCGTCTTGAGAGGCCTCAATCAGGCCTCCTTCCCAAAGCGCAGGGATTGGGCCAAAATCTTGTACTCCAGTATCGTGTACGCCTGATTCGTCAATCAGAAAGACCGATACCATAGAAGATCCGCCCCATTTCCCAACAATAAGCCACCAGTCGCGCCCATTGCCGTGTTTTATCGCAATGGGAATTTCAACCAATTCATTTAATAAAATTACGTTTTTTTCCAACACTTTGCCCAAGCCATTATTGGCATTCATGTCTATGAAGGTGTAGTACAAGGGTATGCTTCCTATTATTGGTGGCTCGTATACAAAAGCTATATGAAACATGTAATAGCAATTGGATTTTCCCGGTGCGGGGATGCACAGCCCTCCTCCAGGAATCGCATATCCCCAAAATTTCCATTGTTCCCACAAAGTGCCTGGGTTGATCGTATCGCCATTTTCCATAATCTCGTGCAGCTTGTTGTGGATGCTGATACCGTTAGAATAAAAAAGCAGTTGGCCGCTTGAGTCGCTGCACGAAACGCCAAAAGCATCAAAGTTAAGGTGGGTGGTCACCTTGTGAAAACTGGGCGGTGCGGTGTTGAAGTCCATGATAAGCCCGCCCCATTCCGGGTCGGTATTTCCAAAGTCTTCGTAGCCCATTACCCAATTGTAGTCGTGTTTTTGGGCCTGAGCAATTGGCAGAAATAAAAGCAGTGATAGGAGAACTAGAGTCGATCGCATGAGATTCGTAGTTGAGGGAATAAATAAAAAACTTTCCCTACGACTGGTTAGCCGCAGGGAAAGAAAAAGTCAAATATTATGGGGTCACTACGAATTTGCACATAGGCATGTGCTTTCCATCAAGGGTGACGGAGAGGAAATAGATGCCCGAAGGAAGGTTTAGGTCCCGTATTTGCGGCACTTCCTTCGAAAATGAAATGGTACGCAACAAGTGGCCTCGGGCATCGTAAACAGAACCAAGCCCTTCCTTAAAAGGCTGCTCAATGTGGAGATTCAACAAGTCCCTGGTCGGGTTAGGCGATACGATTATATTGGCTTCGGCCGTCCTGGCAACACTGTCCTGGACAAGCGCGCCAATTCCGCAAAGCACTCCATCATCATAATTGTTTTCTGTAAGCATGAGTCGGGCCATTACCACACCCCAGCCAGCATCGTAACGACATTGGGTGGCGATACTTTCAAAAGTGTTGCGCTGAGCCTGTGTCATCCCACTTTCTGCCAAAATCATTTCCAGTTGCGTGCGCAGCACCGTTTTCATATTGGTCTCGTAAACCGCTGTGGGCGTAATGCCATTCATATCGCTAAGCAATATCCCAGCCTGTTGCAGGATGCCTGCCCGAACGGTGTTGAGTTGATTTTCGTAAACGGCAGTCAGCGCAACGACGAGGTTGGTATTGCTTAATCGTTGTGCATGGAGGGCATTTATCGTTGTTGAATTGCCCGCTGTATAAGCTTGATGTAGTTGGGTAGCAATCTCATTCGCCTCCTGAATGGCTGTATCTAATTCAGCATAAGCGGCATCAAGCGCTGCTTGTTGAGTACTATCCAGTTCGCTTAGGGTACGCAAGGCATCAAAGGCGTCATAAAGTTTTCCAGTAGCATTTAACTGTTGATCTTCATACCAAATGGACGCAGCACTTCCAGCCGGGCGCAAATCAGGTGCATCTTTAAGTTTGCCATAAAAGCGAAATTTAGCATCCCAAGCCCAACCATCCCCAGTATTGGTTGGGTATAGTCCTTGCAAAATCATTAAATCGCTTTGGCTCAGGAAGGCTGCACCGCCATAGGGCTCAAGCGAAGTACCGCCTCCACCCGGGGTAAATCCGTTGGCTACGCAATGGCTTATTCCTGATGGATGTTCATTGTCAATCTTTTGGAACCACTTATTGTTGAAGTCCTCCTCGTTGCCAATCACCCGCGGCGAAGCCCAATAAGTGTCGTTTGGATCTTGATCACCAGGGCTGTTGATTTTAAACACACCGCGTGCTGCAACCAATGGCCATTGGAATTGATTCGCTGCACTATAATCTCCCAAGTTTTGTGGGCTTGGAACCCATTCCATTGCTGCCTCAGAGAAAGCATTGATGCCATTCCATTGATTTTCTCCTCGGATGATATCGCCTATTATTGCACCAGCTCCCATTGGGCTGTTGAAATCAGAAGTTGAGTACAGCCCGCCAAATTCATGTTGATGGAATTGATTTTGAACCATTTTGGTGTTTGGAGAGGCTCCAACGAACTCAATACCCTTCTTCACCAAATTAACAGAATTGCAATTGTATAAACTATTGTCAGAATCAATGTTTTGAATCCCGGCACTCACGTAAAAATCTGGATTTATTCCTTCAATTACATTGCCGAAAAGCTTTGTGTTGCTACAATCTTCGAGCAAAATCCCTGAGAATTCTGAACCAGGGTTATATTGGCCATCAGAGTCGGTGAGATCGTTGGCTTCAATCGTGACTTTGGAGACGTTTTTGATCAAAACACCCCCTTTTAAATAGGCTTCGCCAGCCTTTGGATTGTTGAAGTATTCGTTGTCCCATATCCAGGCACCTTTCATGGAAATAGGGCTGAAGGCCTCTAGCCTTACACCGAACCGTTTTCCACCATAAGTAGTGATGGAAGGTGTATTAATAAGGCCGTCCTGGAAAGTGTTGCCGATCACTTGCAAGCTGTTTTGCAACAAAACATTAGCGGTATTGTCGCTTGCTACTACCAGTCCAACGTTTTTATAATCTTTCATTTCACAAGAGTTAACCTTACAGCTAATTGGTTTTAGGTCTCCATGCTGGTGAACAATGCATGAATTGTTCAAATTAAAACGTGCATTTTGAACATTCATATTAACCCGGTTCCCGGTCACCCCAAACCCTAATCTTTCAAATGTGAAATCGGGTTGATTAGGCCCGTTGCCGTCTAGGTCAGGTAACCCGAAAACTGTTGTGGTATGAGAACTGCTTGTGCTTTCAGAATAAATGCCTGATGTGGAAGCAGAAGTGGGTTGGGTTCTCACAAATTTTGAATTTTCAACCGTCAGGTTGACATTTTGGGCTGTTACACCAACCGAATTAAACCCGTCAAATTCTTTAAATTGATTTGAACCGACAATTTGATTTGGGCTTGATGGGTTTTGGCCAATTTTAATCGGATTTAATAATTTTTTTGAAAAAACACCTGCTATGGGCGAAGTGTATAGCCAGACATTATTCAGGAGCTGATTGCTCCCTTCAAAAATATTGCCACTAATTCCATCAGAAAAGACCGCAATTGGAGCTCCATTGGAAAATGGGTCGCTGGTCATTACTATACTGAAAGCATTTCTTTTGAAAGTGCTGTTCACTACTCTTACAATAGATTGATTTTCATACCCCCAAATAGCGTATCTGCCGTCCTCAACGGTACTGTTATTTCGAACCTCAATGCTGGCAAGGTATTCGGCTCGCAGGTAATCCCACATATTATTGCAACCATGCAGATAAGAACTGTTTATAGTAAGTTTGGCACCTGTTTTTACTTTTATTCCGCTTGTATTGTCGGCAAATATAATCTCTGAGCCAAAAAATGAATAATTGGTTCCCAATCCGCTAGGTTCAATTTCCAAATATCCTTGTATGTACAGGAATTGTGGTTGGGTAGCTGATTCGGCAAAAGACTTCATTCCAAGTCCTGCAGGCTGGAATATCCAATACATGATGTCAGGGTGGGACACAGCATCAATGCATACAAAGTGCTGGGCGGGGTTTTGAACTGGAGCAGTACAAGTTGACAGGTCGATGGGAGTACCATTGCAATCTGTTACTTGCGCGAAACTTGAAAAGGATTGGCTAAGGCAAACCAGGATAAATATTACAAAAAGCCGGGTATGGCCTAAAGTAAATGGATGAGACGACGAACCAATGGAAGAAATTAAAGTTCGTGACCCTCCCGCAATCAATCTCGGAGATTTTTGACTTCGTTTGATCGTGCTGTTGGTAAAACAAGCACTTGTTGGAGAAAAATGGTTGTGTTTCATGATGAAAAAAATGGTTGGTAGGTGTAAAAATGTACGCTATCAGATGATACCACCTGACAAAACTTTCCACGAAACATCTGCAAGTAAGGGTGAAGTTGAAGCGATTAAAAACCCGCCTTTGCCTATCGGCTATGGCGGGTAAAACGGATTAAAAAAGCCCTCAAATCTGCTCCTCGTGAATTATTTCTAAGAATTGGAGCAATACGAAGTACAATAGTATCAAAGATTTAGCACCCCACCAAATCTTTGATTGAATTTAACGATTTGCGCAAGGCCCAATAAATCTATCGCATTTTTTAAATACCTGAAGAACTCCGTAAGATTGGCACGCTTAATCTCTCAGAGCCTGGGTAACCACTATTTTCCCGATCCTAACACCATCCTTTTCTTTGACCACCGCCCAATAAATGCCCGCAGGAAACTCCGATAAATCCAGCACAGTAACCGCTGAATAAACCTCTTTCGTCAGCATAATCTTTCCGGTTTGATCCATCAGGCGCAGTTCTCCTGTTGCATCGGAGGGCCTTTGAATCTGAACGATCCCACTGCCTGGGTTGGGGAAAATTTGAAGCGGAAGCAGCGCTGATAATACCGTCTTGCTAATAAAATCGAAAAGGTTGCTGACCGTATTTGTTTCTACTGGCGTGTTGTAATCAAAATAGATAAAGGCTCGATTGCTGATGCTTTGGCCAATCGGTAGCCCCTCGACAGGGCGGATTCTGAATTTCGCAAACCCATGGCTGTTGGGTTCATCGCTGGTTGAGTCAGGGAGCTGGATATTGCTAAAGAGGAGTTGAAGCACCCGGCCGCGGTCAAGCGACCAGCTCATTGGATGGCTTGATGCCAGCATTTGGATGCTGGCAGGGTCGAGTGTTGCTTGCAGGGTGTCAATGATCCTTACAAAGGTAGCAGGGTAGTTCCCCGTGTTTTGAAACCGGATGGTATAAATCAAGCGTTCGCCGAGTTCAAATTGGCCCGGTGTAAAAAACTGGGCAGGACTGACGCTTTTGTCGTTGGGGTCGAAGGAGCCGACCACCGTTTCGCGCAAGGCAGCATAATTATCCGCAGGCACTTCATCTCCCACAATCGGGTAGATAGTACCTTCAAAGGTAAAAATCTCCCCATTGTTCACGGTCGTTGGGGTTTGTACCCATACAGAGATCGTGAAGGTTTCTTGGGGCGCCAAATCCGTAAGTTGCCAGCTTATAGAGTCTCCTGCAATGTTTACAGGGAGCGGCGATATTTGTCCGGCCAAAAGTGGCTGGGGAATTCTGACAAGTACCTGTGGTTTAAGGGTGGTGGTGCCAATGTTGCTACAGGTAATGAACAATTCTCGTGGAAAGCCCGGCACTAAGGGTTGACCAAGGGTCAAATTAATGCGCAGGTCGTTGATATCGGGTGTATAATAAATGCCAAAATTGTAATTACCGTTCGGGGTTTGCCCCGCGCTGTATGTTTTGGGCTTGATGTTAGCATAGGGTGTTGGTGGTATTGCTTTAATAGAGTCCGTGGGGGTCGCAAGGGCGGTGAATTTTCCATCGCCGGCACTCATGCTGTAAAACCCGTTGGGTTCAGACTGGATGATGACATTTGAAATGGGTTGTTCTCCGGCATCCCTAATACCATTGTTGTTCTTGTCGGCATAAACCAAACCATTCAAACCTTCCACCTGAATATCACGCTCCCATATGCTGGTATAGAAAGTACCCATGAATAATTTGCCGCCTGAGGCCGTTATGGTATTGCCGCGATGCCGGGGCAACCCCAGATTATAGGCTTGCCATGTCATGCCAAAATCTGTACTGACATAAGTTCCTCGCCAATAGGTCGTGGCGAACAATAGGTTTCCTGAGGCGGTCATATCGTATAATAAGCTGACATCTCCATCTGAATCCAATGGCAATCCGGCGGTGGTAGTCGTCCAGGTATCCCCGTGATCTGTGGAAATGGCGATATGGTTTCTGGTGGAAAAGTATAGGCGGTCGTTCAGGAAGAAGAGATTGTTGTACCAGTTGTTCCCAGGCAAAAATTGGTCAAAGGTCTCCACCCAGCTACCGCCCTGATTCTCCGAAACAAACACACTTCCATCATTGTCTGCATAAACCCAACGGTTGCCGAATATCCTGAGAAAGTGATTGTGCATGCCCGAAGGGGAAGGCAGGTTGGTAATATTTTGAACGATTCCCGTAAAACGGTTGATAAAAAATATTTTATTGGAATGCGACAGGACCAACAAATCACCCTGTACGCTCAAGTGGTAAGCGCTTGAACCCCCAAACCCCGTTGCCAAGGTGATTGAGGGGCCCGTGCCGTTTTCCGTTTTCTGATAAACAACATTATATCCAGCCACATAGAGCGTATCATGTGCCAGGGCTAAAATTGGACTGTTTATGTACGGGGCAACATGGATTTCTTCCCATTTTCCGCTCCCATTCACCTGTTTTCGGACAATTTGTTGGTTGCTCGTTATGGCAAAAACATAAGCTTCATTGCTTACTAAATCAGCGGTGTAATCGGCAAAAAGGCCACTAACGGAGGGGGTCCAGGCCTGTGTTTGGCTGGAATATTTCTCTATGGTTGAATATTCGCATCTGAGTGCTCCACCGTCTGATGTTCTTAAATAGGGGGATAAATAAGCGTCTTCATCTCCATAATAAGCCCAGGATTTACCTTTGTTCACAGAGTAAAAGGTATCGCCATTCTTCAAAAAAATGGTATCACCCGATCCAGGAAAAAATCTTTCGTAGTTGCTGTTTCCGGGGAGGGAATCCATCTCCAGCCAATGCTGCCCCAGATCTGGAGAATAGACAAACCTTGAAATGTTGTTCGGGTAATGATGCCCAAGAATGGTGCTGTCTTTCAACAGGAAGATATCCACAAACTGTTGCGCAGAATCAGCGATCATTTGCCAGGTACCACCAGCATCGCTGGATAGAAAAACACCTTCGGGATAACTTCGGCAAACGATGTTTTTGTCGTCATGAAACAGGTTCGAGAAATAATCAATCGGGAGTGTCAGGGTTTCCCAAGTAAGGCCGTCATCATTGCTCCGGTAAATATCCCGGCCATCCTCAAACATCAATAAAGAACCTTGCACAACGCCGATGCTGGGCAGGTTCAACCAATCGAGGTTGAAGGGGGTATGGGTTTGTTCCCAGGTGACTCCATTGTTTTCGCTTACATAAAGATGATGCTGATAATTGGAACTCAACGAGTTTAAGCCTCTTGCTATGGCAAACAACAAATTGCCTTTCCGAACCACGTTTACCACATTGTCATCGCGCAAAATATCCGGATGATTCTGCCAGCTTGCGCCATCGTCCGTAGAAAAAAACAAACCGCCTTGTGTTGGCGCCCAAAAGGTGTTCCCGTCTTTGAAAAGTCGTGAATAATCAGAAATACCTTCAGGCCCTTTAGCGCTGATCCATTGACCAGTAAGAGGAGAGATGGTAGCGAAAAACAGGAAAATGGCGAATAGTAGTTGTTTTTTCATAATTTTGGCAGAGATTTGGCGGGTATGCCCCAAGTTTTGAAATACAAAAACACCTACAGCGGCAAGGCCGAATACTTCTCGATGAAATTCTTCAATTCATCTACCATAACCGGAGAGCCAATGGCAATAGTGCAGCGTTGATGGAGATCGTTGGGAACCAGATCAAGAATCCGTTTTAGGTTCGTATTCAAAGCTTTTCCACCTGCCTGTTCGATGAGCATAGCCAGTGGGTTGCATTCATACAACAAGCGAAGTTTGCCTTTTGGGTACTTTCGGGTACTGGGATACAAGAAAATACCGCCCTGAATCAGTATCCGGTGCACATCGCTTACCATACTTCCAATGTAGCGCAGGCCATAGTTCTGGTCAGAACAGTGGTCAATGTAGCGCCGCATTTCTAGATCGAATTTGGAGTAATAACCTTGATTTACGGAATAGGTCTGGCTGTTTTCCGGAATACGCATATTGCGGTGGCTGAGGCAAAACTCGCCGATACTGGGATCGAGCGTGAAGCCATTGACCCCGCGCCCCGTGGTGTACACCAACATGGTAGAGGTGCCATACAACACATACCCGGCTGCTACCTGTTTGATCCCCGATTGAAGAAAATCTTCCTTGGTAGCAGGCCCGCTTGGGTCGCTTTTACGGCGATAGATGGCGAAAATGGTACCTACCGACATGTTTACGTCAATGTTGGAAGAGCCGTCGAGCGGGTCAAACATCACGATGTAATGGCTTTGTTTGGAGCCTACTGGCGGCACATGAATGATGTCGTCATTTTCCTCGGATGCAATGGCGCAGCATTCGCCAGAATTTTGGAGACATTCGATCAGGCGCTCGTTGGCATAAACGTCTAGTTTTTGCTGCGTATCGCCACTTTGGTTTTCGCTGCCGTCAGCGTCGCCGAGTATGTTGACAAGGCCCGCTTTATTGACTTCCCGGTTTATGATTTTAGCCGCTACGCCAATATCCCGAAGCAGGCCAGTGAGCTCTCCCGTAGCATAATCGAAATCTTTTTCGGAGCGGAGAATAAATTCGTCCAGCGTTACGATCCTATTACTGGGAATAGAGCTCAGATCGGCCGGGTCAACAATTCCAGTGTATTGGGCTTTTTTTGTGGTAGCCATATTTTGGTTAGTGCTTTGTTTGTGGTGAAAAGGCTGCTCAAAAGTAAGTAGAACCCGCATTTGAGCCAGAAATTTTCTTGTCAAGTTAAATATACTCCCATTGCCATCTGCTGACAAACAAATGACCGTTTTTACTGCACATTTGTCTCGGTTTCGCGTTTAGAAATTCTATCCAGTTGAATCCTCAACCCATTACCAAGCTTTGAAAAGGATTTCATACTTAATTGCAACCCTCATTTTAATGTGTCTGGCTTGCCGTCCAGCTTTGCCGGATGAGATCCCCTGGCCGACCAAAATCTGTGTGCGCACACAACACCATACTTTGCCCATCCCCAACGCAACGGTATATTTAAAGTATCATACCGATACTTTTCCCGGCTACGACAAGCCGCCCACATACTATGACGTTTCATTTAAAACCGGGGCGAATGCTTATGGCTGTATTGAATCTGTCCCTGAGGGTAGCCATTGGATGGTGGCAATTGGCTATGATAGTTTGTATTTTCCGCACGATGTGCGGGGAAGCATGAAAGCCGTGATCTCCCTGGAATTTAAGCCTGTATTGGATACGATCATGTATGTCTCGGAATAGATTGAAGGGTTTGAAATTGTTTGGGGGGTGAGGAGATTATTTGTAATCTTCAACCTTTTTCAAACCTTTAAAAATCCATTCTCACACGGACATTCAAACGCCTGCCTGTCAAATAGTTAGGAATGGCGTATTGCGTATTTTCAATCGTTTTTATCCAAACATTGGATGCTTCATTCGCCACTTTCAAAAGGTTGAAAACTTCGAGACTGGCCCAGGTATTGCGCGTAAAGCGAAGGAAGTGATGGGGCTTTCGGTTGCGCCATTGTTGTTTCCAAAGCTGGAAACCAAAACCAATGTCCACACGGTGGTAAGGCGCAAATCGATAAGGATTTCTATAAATAATATTGTTGTCGGGCACGCCAAATGGCAACCCGGAGCCGACAGTGAAATTCAGGTGCATCCGGATATTTTTATTGCTGCGGAGGTAGTCCTGAAAAAACGTTGAAAAAGTGAAAAGCCGGTCGGTAGGGCGTGGCACATCCTTCACGTCCTGCCCTTCTCGCTGACCTATATTGCGCACTCTGTGCTGCACTCCATTCAGGCTTTCGCGGGTGCGGAGCATGGAGAAATTGACCCAACTTTCAGCGCCCTTTACAAATTCTCCGTTCAGCCGAATGTCAAACCCCGTGGCATATCCTTGGGAGTTGTTTTCCCCGGCATAACGAATACGTACATTGTCGAGGTCGAAGGAGACGAGGTCCCACATTTGTTTGTAATACGTCTCGGCGATGAGGCGCATTTTTATTGGCTTTCGTTTGCCCCAGAGAAAATCCCAGGTAAAGCCTCCCACCAGGTGGGCCGATTTCTGAGCCTGCAGATCGGTGTTTACGCTGCCATCCAACCGGCGCATTTCTCTGTAAAATGCGGGCTGAAAAAACAGTCCCCCGCCTAAACGATAAGACAGATCTCGCCTGGTATTCAAGGGCTTGTAAAGCAATTGTGCGCGTGGTGTCACAAACCAGCCCTCGTTCAAGGTCCAATACTGCCCCCTGACACCGGCTATGACCTGGAGCTCGCGCAGGCCGTCTTTTTTCCAGGTCCAGGTGTCCTGGAAAAACGCAGAAAACCGATCGCTGTTGAGGTTATTGCGTGTTTTCAATACCCGGCGCACCTGAAGCGCAAAAGTGTCGTAAGGCAAAGAGTAGAGGGCAGAGTCGAGCCGCTCCCACTCGTTTATTTTGTCCTGAATTTGCTCGTTTTGCCATTTAGCCGACCATTGCAGGAAGTGGCTGCGTATCAGTCCCGCTTCTTCATTATCCCTTTGGAGCTCTATGCCGCCTTTATATTCCAGGTTTTTAACATCAGCAGTCAGGTAATTTCGTACCCAGGTATGCTGGGTGCCTTGTCCAAGGATGTTGGTGATTTCGCCAAAGTTGTCAGAGCCGAGGTTCTCATCCAGTTCGCCCAGAATATAGTACCCTAAAATATCGAATCGCTCATTTTCCTGACTGCTCCAGGTGGAAGCCAAAAACTTGTGATACAGAGGGTTGCGTTCCCGATCGGGCAAAAAGGTGAGCGACAGCCCGCCCATTGCCTGTGTAAAATCATCCACTTCCTGGCCTTCAAAAGCAGTGCGTAATTGCAGGGCATAATCGATCAAACCAAAGGCACGGGCAAGACTTTGCGGCTGAAAGGTGTAACTGGAACGATTAAAATTGCCAATGGCCCCTAATTGCCAGTCTCGGCTAAGGTCGTAGGTCAGGTAGGCTTGAATATCCGTAAAATTAGGAACGTATTCGCCCTCCAGGTCCAGGCTGCCGAGCAGATTTTTGGTGGTTTTATACCGTGCCCCCACTAAATATCTGAAGGCCCGGAAACTCTTTTTTTGCGGTTTCCAACTCCCTTCTATATGCGCAGAACCGCCCAAAAAACTCGCGCTCGCGCTCGCGCGCAAACTATCGGGACGTTTGTATTTGATGTCCAGTACGGAAGAAAGCTTGTCGCCATATTTTGCCTGAAACCCTCCGCTCGAAAAGGAGAGGTCGCGCATGAGGTCAATATTGGGAAAGGTCAGGCCCTCCTGCTGTCCGGCGCGGATCAATTGCGGGCGATATATTTCAAAATCGTTGACATAGACCAGGTTCTCGTCATAATTTCCACCGCGCACCTGGTATTGCGAACTCAATTCGCCTCCTGTACCCATGTTGGTTCCAAGTGCGATATGGGGCAATACACTTTCGAGATTACCAGTGGTGCTGGGCAGCAATTTCAATTCGGTGATGTTTTTTTCTTTGACCATACCTCCATCGTCCAGCCGCCGCCCACTGATCACGACCTCCAGATTGGCGCCCACAGGTGCCAGGGCGACATCCAGGGCATAACGTGCCCCTGGCTGCAAAGGCAGGATATCTGCTGAACCCTCTTGGTAGGCTACCCGTTTGAAAGATAGTGAAATGCGTTGATTGGCAGGTATTTGAGTGGTAAAATTACCGCCTTCATTCGTACTCACCCCTTTCCCGGAGCCTTTGATATAAACACTTACGAACTCAACCGGCTGGCCATCAGAAGCATCGGTGATACGGCCATAAACAGTGGCGGTTTGCTGAGCGTGGAGGGCAAGTGGGCCGAGAAGGAGGGCCAGGATAATTTTTATGTGGGACATGGATTAAGAAAAAATGATTACAGGCTGGATACCCCGATCAATTGCTTTGTTTCTTTTCTGTTTTTTCAAAACAATTTGTCTGGCAAAGATATTCAAACTGATCCATTAAATTAAACCAAGCGCTTGTGCCAACTTTTTCCAAATGGCACAAGCCAACTATCAGTCAATTGTGCTTTGGTTTGCACCAGCGTATTGGCTACTAGTGTATCGCTCCCGATACGGCCCTGACTGACCAGGGAGGCAAATTCCGGGCGGTCGGAAAACTGCATTTTACCCTGGTCATCCAGCCAGCCAAAGCGCATCCGCTCGAAAAAATCTGCACCAATTTTGTTTCCGAGCTGTTCCAAATAATGCACGGATTTATCAATTGAACATCCGCTTGCCCCGGCCTGCGATTCATCCACCATCAGTATAAGCAGTTGATTTTCAAAAACTTCTGCTTTCGCCAAAAGTGCCTGGTTATGCGCTGTCCATTGTTGACAAAAGGCATCCAGGTTTTTTTGGGCATACGAGGCTTCCTCCTCCGTTAGCGGGCGATTGGAGGTATATACCCATACGCGGGAGTCGGGAGAGAAGGTATGGGCGGAGGCAAGAGATGGAGTTGTCATTGCGTCATTTTTACCCGCCGTAGTCTTTTAGTGAAGGCGGGGTGTTGGGTCATTGAGGGAGACCTCGGAGGTTTTAAAAACCTCCGAGGTCTCACGTGGCTATTACAACCTTGAAAGTATCATTTCTGAAAGGTCATACACCGGAATTTGTTCATTTTTTTCCTTTGCCTTTAGTCCATCTTGCAACATCGTGAGACAGAACGGACAATTGGCCACTATCGCGGTCGGGTTGGTTTCGAGGGCCTCTTCAGTCCGTTCGAGGCTGATACGTTTGTTTCCAGGCTCGTCTTCTTTCCACATTTGCGCGCCGCCAGCTCCACAGCAAAGCCCGTTTTTGCGGGAGCGTTTCATTTCCACCAGATCCACATCCAGGCTTTCGAGCAGGGCACGAGGGGCTTCGTACACATCATTGGCTCTTCCCAAATAGCAGGAATCATGGTAGGTGATACGCTGGCCTTTAAAATCGCCGCCCTCTTTTATTTTGAGTTTTCCGTTGGAAATCAATTCGTTGATCAGCTGGGTGTGGTGCAGCACCTCGTAATGCCCGCCCAGTTCCGGGTATTCATTTTTTAAGGTATTGAAACAGTGCGGACAAGCAGCAACAATTTTTTTGACGCCATACATATTGAGCGTTTCGATGTTCATGGTGGCCGTCATCTGGAACAGGAACTCATTGCCGGCACGCCTGGCGGGGTCGCCGGTGCAGCGTTCTTCATTTCCAAGAATGGCAAATTCAATACCTGCATGGTTCAGTATTTCGCAAAGAGCGCGGGTGACTTTTTGAGCACGGGCATCGAAGGAACCGGCACAACCTACCCAGAAAAGAATTTCGGGCGTTTTGCCTTCGGCCTGGTATTCAGCTATTGTTTTAGCGAGCATAATTTGTTTTTTTGACAATCTGCCTGAAAGTAAAAAGGGATTTAGTATAGGTGGCCATGTTGTGAACGTGACTATGTTTTACAAAAAGGCTCATTTGAGGTCTTGCTGAGCAATGTTAACCATTGCTATCACTCGATCAATGGTTTAAGGGACTTCTCCTCATTTACATAGAGATCGAAATACTTCTGAGTACGTTCTGCAGAAAAAACTTTCTCTAGAAACATTCTATTCATTGCTCTTATCGTATCTTTGTAGTAACAAAAAACAATACTTTTTGCAGTCCCGGTCTTTCCTCTCCCAGATATTAGATGCTGGTGCATGAAACCGGGTTTTTTATTTTAAACAACCTCGATTACCCTTCCCTCCAGGCATCCCGTGCCTCACTCATCGCCCAGGCAGCTCCCGCATTTTCAATCGAGTTGAACATAGGCAGCCACTCGGAAGGGCCCGCAGACTGGGTTAAGATCTCGTGGCGGCGCATTTGAAGGATGATATCCAAGGGGTTGATCATCACCGGACAGGCTTCTACGCAGGCATTGCAGGTGGTGCAGGCATGGAGTTCTTCGGGCGTAATGCGGTCAAAAAGGCTCTTCCCGTCGTCATAATTTGCTGCTTGCTGCTTGCCCGTGGCAATTTGGGTGCCTACTTCCTCAGCCCGGTCGCGCACGTCCATCATTACTTTTCGAGGCGACAATTTTTTCCCGGTAATATTTGCAGGGCAGGCTGCGGTGCATCGTCCGCATTCTGTACAGGAATAGGCCTGGAGGATATTGCGCCAGGAAAGTGAAAATACGTCGTTGGCACCAAAATCGGGCAGTGCTCCAGAGGCTGCTTCTTCCGGTGCAGGCTTGCCTTCATCTTCGGAGATCAGGGGAGACAAGCCCATCATAAGGCGCACTTCCCGTTGTATTTCCGCCATGTTTTCCATCTGCCCTTTTGTTTTCAGGCTGGCATACCAGGTGTTTGGAAAGGCCAGAATGATGTGCAAATGCTTGGAATAGGGCAGGTAACAAAGGAATCCAAACACGGTGAAAATATGCAGCCACCACCCAAATCGTTCGATGCCCATCACGGCAGCATCACTCATTCCTCCGAAAAGTATCGGGCCCAGCCAAGTGCTTACCGCAAAGTTTCCGGTAAGGTGATAGTGTTCTATACCCCTGGTTTGCAGCACCTTATCACCACCGTTCATACAGAAAATACCGATAATAAGAATGATCTCTCCGAATAGGATTAGATTCGCATCCAAAAAAGGAAAGCCTTTCATTTCAGATTTCCAGAAGCGCGGCACCCGCAACAGGTTTCTTCTCCAAAGAAAAATCAGGGTGGCGACAAAAGCAAGCACCGACAGGACTTCGATGCTGCTGATAACAAAGGTGTAAAACCCGCCTAAATAGGGTGCAAAAAATCGATGGCTACCAAAAATGCCGTCCACAATAATCTCAATCAATTCCACTTGCGTGATCACGAAAGCTACGTAAATGAACAGGTGCAATACCGCGGGAAGCCAATTTTTGAACATCTTTTGCTGTCCCATGGCCACCAACAGCACATTTCGCCAGCGTTGACCGGCCTGGCCACCGATTTTTTCAGGCCTGCCAAGCTGGATGTTCCGCAACACCCGGCTAAAGCCTTTCCAGGCAAACCAACTGGATACGCCTGCTACCAAAATGAAAAGGAAAGATTGAAGCATAAATAATTCGTTTACGGGGCGCAAAATACAGCGAGAAGGCCGGACTTTTGCCAAGTTTTTACAAAAATGACGTCCCTCTGGGACTTATGAAACAAACCCCACTAGTAAAATTTATAAAGGATGCAAATACTTACTGACCATCAAATCCGTCAAAAAATTCGGCGTATCGCCATTGAAATTCTCGAACGCAACTACGGCGAACCAGAGATCATACTCGCAGGCCTGAACAACAACGGCCTCGGCTTTGCCCAACTTTTGATGGCGGAATTGCAGGCAGTTGCACCCAAAGACATGATCCTAAGCCTTCGAAGAATTCGACTGAACCCAGCAAATCCGGTGGAATACGAACCTGTGGTGGAGTTACCAAAGGATGATGCTAAAATGAGGGAGGATGATCTGCGCAGTAAAGCCATTGTCATTGTGGACGATGTTGCCAATACCGGGCGCACGATTTTTTATGCCGTGCAGCCGCTCCTGAAAGTAGTGCCGAAAAAAGTGGAAGTGGCGGTGCTCGTAGATCGCAAGCACAAATCATTTCCAGTCAAAGCCGATTATGTTGGCCTCTCACTGGCAACTACCCTGCGCGATGATATTGATGTGCAGATCCGGGGGGTGAAAGAAATGGCGGTGTTTCTGAGGTAGTCTCTTAAAAACGCACCCTGTATGCCCAAATACTGTTTACATTGCCCACCACGAGCATATCCACGCCATTGATCTGCCCAAACTCGAAAACGGTGTTTCCACCAAGTGGGAATCCTGGAAGTTTTTTACCCGCGGAGTCAATAAGCCAAATTCGCCGACTTCGTTTGTCCACGGTACCGATGTGATTGTTGGGGGTAAAAAACACATGTTGGTGTTTTTCAAGAAATTGTGTTTCAAAAAGGGTTTTGTCCCAGGTTTTCACCGTCAATTTTTTCCCGTCTAAAACAGCTATTTCAAATTTTTGGTCGCCCGTTAATTGACCAAAAGCCACCGCATTTTTAAACCTGCCTGCTTGCTGATCCAGCACTTTTCCCAGCAAATCGCAAGAAAACACCTTCCCCGTTACGTTAGCGCAATATATGCGCGGAACAGCTGCATTCAAATCCACCTGGATGGGGGAATTATAGGCCTCGCCTTCAAAGTCTGTATCGGGCGCTAATTTGTCCAATTGTATCGGCGGGAACCGAAGTTTTCCATCCCGTCCAAAAACAGAGAGTTGCCCGGTATTTGTCAGTACCGCCAAATAGTCTTTTCCCTTGTGTTGAAAATGGAGAATGGGTTGTTTTACGGTGCTTTTTGCACTTTTAACGGTCGCCAAGGCTTCGGTCTTCGTTGAAACTCCCGCCTTCGTTGAAACTCCCGCCTTCGTTGAAACTCCCGCCTTCGTTGAAACTTCGGCGGATAAATCGGTGGATATTGCATTCCAGCCATCAAGCGGTTTGCCCAAATGCCCAAAACCATAAATTTTGCCATTTTCACACGCTACAAAATAGCTGAATTTTGAATTTTGGTCAAAATCAACCACGGTAGCAGCATTGGTAGCATTATCGGGCAATTTTAAGGGAAATCCATGTACATCCCGTCCGTTTTCATCGAGGACGTAAATGTGCGATACACTACTGAAACTGTAGTGTTTTGTGCCATTGCCATAAAAATCAATGCCCTTGATATCCGAAATAATGCGTTCTGAAATCAATTTGTTCCACTGTACCGCACCGTTTTGAGCATCCAGGCAGTATAGGTTGTATTTAAGGTCTTGCACCAACACAAGGGTCTTGCCATTCGGCTGTTCGACCAAATACGGCTGGGTGATCACCGGCGCACCAAACACTGTTTTCCACAATATATCCGTCTTAGAAATTGGTTGTGAAAGGGTTTGGCTTGTAAACAACAACTCCATTTTTCGACCCAATTTGGGCCGGCATTCCAGATCAACAAACCCGAACTTGGTAAGAGGCATTTCTCTTTCTCTTGCCAATATGTTTCGCAAAATGTCTGGCAAATAGGCTGTGTTTATCAAAAACGAGGCATAAGCCCCTGGGGAACATTTTTGTTGGAGCTGGAGAAAATCTACGTTTGTTGAAAGGGTTTGATTTACAAGGTATTTGTCCAAAAAAACCTCTATAGAAGAACGATCTGGAGCGAAGATCGCATAGCCATCCACCAGGCAGCAAACGGGATTTCGGAACGCCTCGTCGTCGCCCAAAATCGGTTTAAGCAGCGAGGCGTTTTGAAATCCCCACACCTCGAACATCTGATACAGACCACTTGAAACGGGCATTGTTCCCCGTTCCCTGCCAAATGCCCGGAGGCTCCTGGCGGCCTCTGCGGTATCCCGCACTGCGAGCAAAAGCAATCGGTCTCCTGAAAGCGCGGGTGAAACCGGCTCGGTGACGGCGATCGCAGCTTCTCCATCTGCCCAAGGCAACACGTATTGCTCAAAATCGCTTGCCCGTCCATCGCCGATTTCCCGGAAAAACTCCAAAATGTTCCCCAAGCCGGTCCTTGCCAAAAAGGCGGTATTGTCGGGCAGCAATTTGAAAATATCACTTCCAGGTGTTTTCCCCCAGCTGTTGAGATTGCTGAGAAAGCCCCTGGTTTCGGCCAATGCTTTCAGCTCCGTTCCATCCCAGGAAATGCCCAGCCATTCCACATTTCGCGCCAGTAAATCAGGCAGTCCGCGCCAACGCGGATCCATTTGGCTGCGAAACTGCTCGGCGATCGCCTTGGGGCGGAGTTGGAGGCGCAGGGTTGCCTCCGGCAGATCCCCGATATAAGGGCGGTCTGCCCACCAGTGGTGCGCGTGTTCGAGCTGGGCAAGTGCGTCTTCTACCAAAGTCGCCCTGCGCGAAAAAAGCAAAAGCCGTCCCGAAACCGCTACTTCAATACGCTCGGTTCTGGAAAGGTGAACATTGAAAATATTATTGCCATGGAATTTATGGGGGAAAAATTTGGGGGTCAACTTGTTGGTTTTCAGAGTTTTTTCCAGGTCAAAGATTTCGTCTAATTCGAGCGCAAAAAGCGCGTGAAGGCTGTCAGCCGGATTTAGTGAATGCGCTACGATGGCCTTGTTTTTTACAAAAGCATTCAAAACGCTGGAATTATGGCCGAGCAGTTTGATCGCAGCCTCAGTATCTTCAAACCATCGCAGAAAAAATGCGCTTTGTAGCACTTCGCGCCATGCAGGGTCGGTGGTTTTGTCGGTCAATTTTTTTGCACGGAGCAGGCCATTACATTCCAGCAAAAGAGAAGTCTGGGCAGGTATGGCGCGGTAAGGGCCTGTGTTGCGTGGCAGGAAAAGATAAAGCAGGAGTGCAGCGATGAGGACGCTGACTAAAGCGAAGGCAATACGGTAGGTACGAGTGTTAGCTGTTGTTTCGTTGCTCATTGGTGCAATTACTGCTTTTTTTTCGGGAAGCTCGCGTCAACCAAAGCGGATCGCCGGGGGCTCTATCCTTTTTTAGGGAAGCATTAATATAGATTTGGTTGCGAAAGTAAGTTTCATTCTAAAATAGGAGCAAAAAGAGATTGGCTGTGGAGAATTCGGCAACTTTTCTCAAACCTTGCAACCTAATATTCATTGTCTAATGACGATTTCAATGACAAATATCTCCTTCCTCCGCATCGGCGCCATCTTAGGCGCATTGGCCGTGGGCATCGGCGCATTCGGCGCGCACGGCCTCAAGCCACATCTCTCTGATTATCAAATTGCTATTTTTGAGAAAGGGGTGCAGTACCAATTTTTTCACACTCTTGCGCTTTTAGCCGTCGGTTTGTTGTTGCGACAATCGCCTGGCAATCGCTTGCTTCGTTGGGCTGCCTGGCTTTTTGTGGCTGGAATTCTGTGTTTTTCTGGCTCTTTGTATCTATTGGCCTGCCGTGATTTGCTGACTTTCCCGCTTGCCTGGGCCGGGCCTGTTACGCCGCTTGGGGGCTTGTGTTTTTTGGCCGGGTGGGGCCTGTTGGCAATATCCAAATGATACCTGGCCAAGTCAATACCGAGCCGCTTAAACCGCTAAAGCCTTCAGCGCAAATTTTATCAGATCTTCCACTTTGACGAGATTCGGGTTGTCGCGTATTACAGCATTTAAAGCTTTTTGTACTGCTATTCTGTTGAATCCCAGCGACATAAGCGCTGAAAGTGCTTCTTCTCGCACCGTATTGTCCACCATTGAGGGCAGCAGTGAAGGCGCATCGGGAGCTTCTTTGGTAAGTTTGCTTTTCAAATCAAGGATGATCTGTTTGGCCGTTTTTGCCCCGATTCCCTTCACCTTCTGCAAAAGATGGGCTTGCTCCCCGATAACGGCTGCCCGCACCTCGTCCACGGTCATGGAAGAAAGTATAAGTTGAGCGGTGGTGGCCCCTACTCCCGTTACGCCAATCAGTTGCACAAACATTCCACGTTCCACCTGTGTGGCAAAACCATAAAGCGTGTGTGAATCTTCTTTCACAATAAGATGGGTATATACTGTAGCGCGCTCCAAACCCTGCAAAGCGGTGTAGGTACTGAGCGGAATGTTCACATGAAAGCCTATCCCATTGACTTCCAGGGTAATAAAAGCTGGGGATCGGTAGCTGATCTCTCCTTTTAAGTATGCGTACATGGGAGGTATGATGTATGATGTATGAACTATGATGTATGAACGCGCTGAACTTTTCGCTTAAAACTTCTATTTCTGAACTTTTTCAACCGAAAGGCCCACTTTTATTATTCCAGGAAGTGGGTCAAGGCGACCATATTGTTCTAAAGTTATGGTGTAATCCCCCGTTTTTTGAAAAAAAGCGTTTTGCTGAATGCTAATTTGTGCTCGACATTCATCGCCGGAGCATTTGCCAGCAGGGTTTCCAATTGGGTCAAAAAAATCAAAGGACAGCGGTTTGCTGAGCCGTCGTCCATCAGGGAATAAGGTGTAAAATTTTACATAAATATTTTGATTTGGAAAAGAGTCCGCATAGACGAAGTCCACCAAGATATTGTAAATCGCACTTGTATCGCTTACATTAAATTTAAAATCCAAGGTGTCACGGTAGGCCCATTGCCCATTGGGGATCGTTTTTTCTTCGTCAAAAAGATAACTGGGCCCACAGGCTGTAAGTGAAAAGATCAGAACAAAAAAAGAATATTTCATAATTTGCTGGTAGTAAGGAACTTGATTCGTTATTCACCCCCTCTCCGTTTTTCGCAGCTGATCACAATCGCCGGAGGAATATTCAGTGCCACTACTTCTACATTTAGGTTGCCAAATACCCGATGGTAAAGCCTCAGGAGCAATGGAGAATAATGAAACTGTACAAATTTGCCGCCCACCCGAAGCCAACTCTTGCATTCTCTCGTAATTTGTTCGGTAAGCAATTCTGGAAGCATCACGAAAGGTATTCCTGAAACAAAATAATCCACCTCTTGTATACCCATTTTCCTAAAATGAGTTCCCATGTTTTCTGCAGTGTCATGAATGACAGACATGCGAGGTTCATTAAAAGTATGGTGTATTTTTTTTACAAAAACGGGGTTGATTTCAAAAATTATTAAGCGGGCATCGGGGCTTAAGCGATTGAGAATGAACCGTGTAATCACTCCGTTGCCCGGACCCAGCTCCACTACGACCTTCGCATGTTTAGGATCAATTTTATTGACCAACGCCCGGCAAAGGAAACGCGAACTAGGCGCCACGCTCCCCATTGAACGAAGGTTGCGAAGGCTCTCTCGAAGGAACTCAATACGATGCTTTCCCAATTTAGTACGGTTGACTATAAACGGTTCATTTGTGGATGAGCGCTCTAACAAAATCAAATTATCACTTCCAACTCAGCCTCTTACAAAGCCCGCAAGGTCTGGATACTTTTTTAGAAGTGCTACGGCCTCGGCTTTTGTTAATCTTATCCCGTTTAGGTAAGCAATCACCGCAGACTCCGTAAACCCTTGGTTTTGAACCTCTTTGCGCAATTGCGACGCTTGACTGTATTGTTTGAAAATACCTGCCGTGTAACGGTAATTGCCCACACCAACCTGGGTTTCAATCATCAAATCACCAAACATAGCGAGCGCATCATTGGTCAGTATCTGCCGGGTTACGGCGGTTTCTACCTTATAAGACAATCCCGACGTGGCTTCGTTCAAACGATCCGCACCGGGAGCTGCCATTATATCAGAGACAAAGGGTTGCTCTACACGAAGTTTGATCGCCAATGGCTCCATGGCTGTCAGTTTCAGTTCGATACGCCGATTTAGCCCCGGCGCAGCGGGGTTGGGCGAGGCATTCAGCACCTCGCGAGCAATTGGATAGTTTGGCCCGACGCTTCGCAACAATACTTTTTCTGTGGGCACACCCCGATCTACCAGCGCTTTCCCTACGATCTCAGCCCGTTTGATACCATTGTAAAGATCAAATTTGGGCAGTCCGCTAGCATCGGTATGTACCGTAACAAGCACAAAACTTTGGGGAAACTGTCGGGCGATTTCGGCAACATTATCCACAACCTTAAGATTTTCGGGCATCAAAACATCTTTGTCCGCACTATAGGCCAGGGTAGGAATTACGATCTCAGGAATCTCTGTCGCAAGCCCGGCATTGGGGTCTGCTTGCGAAAAAAGCGCTGAAGTGGCCTCCGAGTTTTGCTCCGGTTGACCTTCTTTAAAATAGGCAATGTAGAGGTCGCGTTGGCCCAGTCCGCCCAATCGGTCTGAAGCAAAAAAGGCGGACCGTCCATCCTGAGCCAAGCAGAAATAGACATCGTCGTCAGGCGAATTGATTGGAATGCCGAGGTTGGCCGGAGCCTTCCAGCTTCGTTTTTTTGTATCAAAAACTGTTTTGAAAATATCAAACCCTCCAAGTCCCTCAATTCGATTGCTGCTAAAAAATAGCGTTGCACCATCGGCGGCCAGGAATGGCATGTCTTCATCATAGGCTGAATTTACCGTTGGGCCAAAGTTCTCCGGCGTTGTCCATGCCGTGTCGGCCCAAACAGTCCACCAAAGGTCCAAACCACCTTGGCCACCTTCCCGACGGCTTGCGAATATGATCGTTAAGTCGTTGAAAAAAAAAGGATCACAGTCACCGTCTTCTGCCATCACAGGGCTTTTAAAAGCTGGCGTGTTGATAGAATATTCATCTTTTCGGGCAGCAGTATCCGCAAAAATCTCGCCGCTGTACAAGGTGTAGCCTCGAAAAAAATACAGTATCTGACCATCTGCATTGAACCCAAGCGGCACCTCAAAGCGCGAGGTATTGAGCAACCCGCCAAGGCCTCCTTGTATTTCCCAGCCACTTGTAGCGAGTTTTGCAGCGTACATATCGCTGCACCAATGACCCCCTTGGGTGTCTTCGTAGCCTTCGTCATTGCGCTCTCCGCCTGTGCTTCCAGGGCGGGCGGCGGCGAAATAAATCCGGTCTGAGTGATTGATCGAAGGAATGGGCGCGAATTCGTCGCCCAGCGAATTGAGCTGGTTGCCCAAATTTTCAACCAGTGCAACATCTTCGTTTTGAGGCACTTGCATACCCACTACGCACCTTCGGATGTTGTCCATAGCATTTGCCCGGAGCCAATGCCGCTCGCTGCTCACCCTTAAAAAAGACTTGTAAGCCGCAATGGCTTTTTCCCATTCTGCCATACCATGGCGGGTGCGGGCCAGATAATAAAAAAGCTCCGGGTCCTTGCTGTCAGGCATCTTGGCGGCCACATATTCCAGATAGCGAAGCGCCTCCTCGCCGCGGCGGAGTTGATAAAGCGTGATGCCGAGTTTGGTAAGCACCTCCAGGTTGCCGGGTTTGGCCTCCTGATACTGCGCGAGAAACATTTGCGCTTCGCTCCAGCGTTTGTTGGCAAATGCGCGTTCTCCGTTGCGTTTGGACACGGCTGGGCTTTGGGCAAAACTTTCTACCGAAAGGCAAATGATCGTAAATGCAAAAAGAAGGTTGAATAATCGTGCAGCGCGTGGCATAGCGGACGTTTTTTGAAATGCGAAGGTAGTGGTCAGAAAGGAAGCTGAAAGAATTGCTTGAATTATCTTGCAGAACCAAATGGTTTCTCATAAAATTGCAGCAAATGAAACTAATACCCGGTGTCAATTATTTCATTGACTTACAATCTAAAATATCAAACTTTGGCAAATACTACTCCATCCATGAACGAACCCGTAATTGTTGAGGTAACCTTGAACGTTCCTGCAGAACAAGTTTGGACTGCGATCACTGACCGAAACCAGATGCAGCAATGGTTTTTTGACCTGGCTGAATTCCGGGCCGAAATTGGGTTTGAGTTCCGATTTCCAGGTGGCCCCTCTCCAGAGAAGCAATATATGCATGTCTGTAAAATAACGGCAGTCGAGCCTGGCAAAATATTGACTTATAGTTGGCATTATGCAGGTTATCAGGGAGAAACCTATGTGAGCTTTTTGCTAAGCCCTCAAGGTGTCAAAACCTTACTTCGGCTCACGCATACCGGCTTGGAGAGCTTCCCAGCCGACAATCCTGATTTTGTTCGCGAAAATTTTGTGGAAGGCTGGGGCGAGATAATCGGCAGTAAGTTGAAGATGTATTTGGAGCAATAACTGCGCGCCCTGTCTATATTATGAATATCCTTCGAACCGACTCTGACAATTCCGATTTTCAGTCCCTGGTTGCCTTGCTCGACCAGGATTTGGCCCTGCGAGATGGGGATGACCACGCCTTTTATGCCCAATTCAATAAAGTGGATAAAATCAAGCATGCGGTGGTAGCTTTTTGGGAAACGTTGCCCGTGGGTTGTGGCGCCATCAGGGCATACGCTTCAGGCACCATGGAGCTAAAGCGAATGTTCGTATTGCCAGAATACCGGGGAAAAGGCATTGCCAGAACGGTGTTGTCAGCCCTGGAAATATGGTCGATTGAACTTGGATACCACCATATCATCCTCGAAACCGGGAAAAAACAACCAGAGGCCATCCGACTTTACCAAACCTCGGGATATGTTGTTACCCCCAATTATGGACCCTACGCTCAGGTGGAAAACAGTATTTGCATGGAGAAAAAGATGGTTTGACGAATGCGCCATACTACTGGACATTTTCTGAAATCGAGACCTATAAGGTTTTTGGAAACCTTAATAGGTCTAGGGGTAAAACAAAAATGTCCAGTAGTATGCCAACGCACACAAATCATCCAAGCCTGACCCTATTTGGGCTATCAGCGCATTACCTCAATAAAAAAATCATCCCCATGACGCTTACCATTCTTGGCAATTCTTCAGGCGGGCCTTTCCACGGCCGCCATTATACCGCCCAGGTATTGCAAGTGGAAAACCATACTTTCCTGATAGATTGTGGTGAAGGCACCCAAATGCAGGTATTTAAGTATCGGATCAAGCTGGATACCTGCAAGCAAATCTTTATCAGCCACTTACACGGAGATCATGTATTTGGATTGATCGGGCTTATCACCAATTGGAGCCATAGAAAACGAAGTGAAACGCTTCACATTTTTTCCCCGCCTGGATTGAAATTGTTGATTGAAACCACCATCCGGGTATGCGGGGTCCGGCTTAGTTACGAAATCGAATTTCACACCGTGGACGCTACGATATCAGCCAAAGTTTTTGAAAACGAAAAAGTGGAAGTTTGGACCATTCCGCTTCATCACCGCAGTCCAACCAGCGGATGGCTTTTTCGGGAAAAACCCCGACCCCGGAATATTCTTCCTGAAAAGATCGAGGAATATACCATCCCTTTCAGTGCAATTCCGGCCATCAAATCTGGTGCGGATCTTGAGTTGACCGATGGCAGACTGGTTCCAAATCTGGAATTGACGATCGATCCGCAGCCACCTACTTCCTATGCTTTTTGCAGTGATACGGCATTTCATGAACCTTTGATCGAAATGGTTCGCGGAGTGGATCTGCTTTACCACGAGGCGACCTACACCAACAAAAACGCCCCTGAGGCCGAGCTTTACTTTCATTCTACGGCAGCTCAAGCGGCAGAGATCGCCCGGCGGGCAGGTGTGAAACGATTGATTTTGGGGCATATCTCAGGCCGATATGCGGATACGGAGCAGCACCTGGCAGAAGCTAAAGAGCTGTTTGAACAGGTGGAGATCGCGTCAGAGGGGACAAAAATTCATGTCTAGTGCCGCATCCCATCAATTCGTTTTTTTGAACAAAAAATGCCTATTACCTTCGCCACCCTGTCTTGAAGTTTTACGCAATTTCGCTCATGTCAAAGAAGAAAAAGCCTTTACCCGCATCCAATTCGTCGGCCACTTCCCGTTCAGGTTTGGCAAGTAAGCAAAATATAAAGAACTCCTCCAATGAGCCTTGGGTTGGAAAAAACTGGTTCCTGCTGGCCCTCGGCGGATTGCTGGTCGCTATTTTAGCCGCCTTCAGCAGTGCCTTCGGCCACGATTTCGTCTCCTGGGACGACCATGTTTATGTCTATGAAAATCCGCAAATCCTGAACGCCACCGCGGCCAGTTTCAAAGCATTTGGCACTCAGGTGGTTTCACTGAATTATCACCCGCTCACCATGTGGTCGCTTTGGTTGAATTCAGCGATGTTCGGAACCGGAGCGAAATCCTTTGTCGTCACCAATGTCCTGATTCACTGGCTCAATGCTGGATTGCTCTGTTGGTTGGTTTGGCTCCTTACCAGTCGTCAATACCGGTCTGTAGCTATTATTACTGCCTTACTTTTTGCTATCCATCCGCTGCGGGCAGAATCCGTGGTATGGGTGTCAGAGCGCAAAGACGTACTGTATGTTTTTTTCTTCCTGGCAGGCTGTATCTCTTATTGGCGGTATCTGGAAACACAGCGCAGTACAAAACTTTGGTTAGCACTTGGATTCATGCTCCTTTCTTGTCTTTCCAAAGGCGTTGCCGTGGTTTTTCCCTTGGTTTGTTTGCTGTTGGATTACTGGAATGGACGAAAAGTTGGGGTTAATTGGGTCATTGAAAAAATCCCCATGTTTGCCCTCTCGCTGCTCTTTGGCCTCATCGCGTTGGATGTACAACGCGGGGGTGATTTTCACGGCCTCTTGACGCTTTCAACAGAAAAGACCAAGGCCCTTTCAACCATTTTCAGTTTCGACCAGAAAATTCTATTTGCGGGCTACGGCTATATGATGTACTTCGTGAAAACGTTCCTGCCTCTTGACCTTTGTACGTTCTACCCCTATCCAACTGAAGTTCAATTGCGCGGAGGTATCTATATAGGCGGGGCGGTTTTTATGCTGACAAGTGTTGGGCTCGCGATTTGGAGCATGCGCCGTACCAAGCTGCTGGCTTTTGGATTTGGATGGGTATTGGCTACTGTTTTGCTTGTTTTGCAATTCATCTCCGTAGGGGTGGTCATCATGGCCGACCGATATTTTTACCTGCCATCTGCGGGTGTTTTTTTCATGCTGGCCTATGCTGCTGAGGTGTATTTATTGAAAAACAAACCCGAGTTGCGCAAAGTCTGGTGGGCAATTCTGGGCTTGTTCGCCATCTGGTGTCTTTGGCTCGCGCGCGCTCAAACCCATACCTGGAAAAATTCTGAAACACTGTGGCAACAGGTATTGCGCTTTTATCCTAACGAAGACCAGGCGCTCGAATCGCTGGCCAACTGGTACGGCAAAGTGAACCGGGTGCCGGAAGCTGAAGAAATGCTCGAACGCGCCGTAAAAGACGGCTGCACCCGCCCCAATGTGTTCAGTGCCCTGGCAAACTGCATTGCGATCAAAGCAAATACCGCAAAAGATGCCGAGTCGCAGCGTGCCTTGCGCGACCGGGCCTTTTCGCTTTATGCCCAGTCCATCGCCTTGAACCCCAACAATGCCGATACGTATTTCAACCGGGCCTTTACGGCGATCACCGTTTATCCTGAAAAAGCGCTGACCGATTTGGATACCGCCACCACGCTGGCTCCGCACAAAGCATTGCAGTTCAAGCAAATGCGCGGTACTGTGCTTAATAACCTCAAGCGCTATGCCGAGGCTGAGCGCATTTTAACGGAAGTCCTGGATGCCATGGAAAAATCGCCGCAAACGCTTAAAGTTGCGGAAGAAAAGCAGCGTTATTCTGATGCTTTCCTGGAACGGGCTGTATCCAAGTTTAACAATGGAAACCGACCAGGTGGAATTGCGGATGCAGAAAAATCGGTGAGCATAATGCCCCAGAATCAACGATCGGTGAATTTGCTGGCAAGGATGAAGGAACTTGCGGGGCAGTAGCCGGATTTTGCGCAGATGGTATGCAGATTGTTTCGATCAAATCTTCCGCAGAAATATTCGAAGCGTTTTTTTTACAAATAAAAATCAAAGCACCCACCACAAATAACTCTACCCACATGGTACGCACAATCATTCTACTATGTTTAACTACGGCATTTTTTTTAAGCCCTGGCTGTGACCCCAAAAAAGACGCAATGCCTCCGCAGGACCAGGATTTCTCCTGCATAAAAATATTTGATAGCAATGGTCTCGGTTTAGGGCTGCACGGCGGCTGTACCACCTCAAATGACTGGGGCAAAATCACGCTTTCTGCCAGCGAACAGGAATTTTTAAACTTTACCGACACCGTCAGTTTGGCGGGTACAACAGCCTCGAATATCGATTATTTTTATGTTTACCCTTGTCCTGTCACCATCGGGCATCCTATCAGTTTTGTTATGGATGGTGAACTTGACCATAAGTACAAACTAAAATTTGCCATTGTGGATGAATCGCTGAATGTGGTGAAGCAATTAGCTATCAAAGTTCCGCATGGCAATAGTCTTCAATTGTTAATTGACCCGGCGCAATTCGAAACAGGAAAATATTACCGGATGTATTACCGCATAAGTGCTGATGGGGCTCCCTCGCTTTTTGAAGGTTATGGCAATTTTTTAGTTTGCAAAACCCATATTAACGGGGTGACCACAACCATCGAATCAGACTGTATGTGAGGGAGTGTTCAGAAATGTGTGGCACACCTAAGCTCGAGCATTGACAATCAACGTGGTAGTTAAGGTGTGCCACTCTTTTTTGAACACTCCCGTATGTGAGGGCCGCTTTCATTTAAACAAAACATCCACTACTGCTTTCTTTCGTGCTCTTGCAACAGGGATGCGGGCATTGCCCATTAAAACCAATACCTCGCCGTCCAGCTTTTGAACCTGGCTTTTGGCCACTATGAAGGATTTATGTACCCGAAGGAAGTGTTCGGCTGGCAGGGTGGATTCAAGGTTGTTCAAACTTTCCAGCGTCACAATTTTTTCATGCTCAACAAAAATCTTGACGTATTCCTTCCAACCTTCGATATAGCGGATCTCAGCAACGGGGATTTTGACCCACTGCCTGTCGGCTTTTACGGTAAGGTGCCCACTTGGTTTATCATTAGCGCTGGCTTCGCGCTGCCGGAGTAGCGCCATGGCCTTTTCCATCGCTTGAGTAAACCGTTCAAAGGAATATGGTTTGAGCAGGTAGTCCACCGCATCCAAATTGAACGCATCTACCGCATGCTGCGGATAAGCGGTGGTAAAAATGGTAACAGGTTTGCGCGAAACGGATTTCAATAAATTCAGGCCGTTCAGAATCGGCATCTGGATATCGAGGAATAGCAGATCAATAGGTTCGCTTTGCAAAATTTCAATGGCACGAACAGGGCTTTTACATGCAGAAACCAATTCGAGGCCAGGGGTGTCGGCTACAAATTTTTCAAGCAATGCGAGCGCCAGGTGCTCATCATCAACTAAAAGGCAGCGGAAATTCATTTTATTGATTTTATCGTTTTCACTTGGGTTCAATCTAAAACTAGTTGAGCACTAAATTTTCTCCCTTCGATTTGGGTTTTAAATTGACTCCGGCCACGATGTTGAAGTTTAATCCTTTGACGAATATTCTCTAAACCAACACCTCCTTGTTCATCCTTCTGCCGATTATCCGGATCAAAAGAATTTTCTACTAAAAAAGTGTATCTCGTACCATCGTTATGCAGTAAAATTCGCAGAAAAGCATCTGGATTTGTTTCTAAATCGCCGTGTTTTAATGCATTTTCCACCAATGGCAACAAAAGCAAGGGTTCAATCAGGCGGCTTTCAGTATCCCCTTCAACTTTAAACGAAATCGGAAGGGAAGCCTCGGATTTCAACTGAAACAATTCGACGTATGCACGAATTTGGGCTATTTCTTTGGAAAGCGGCACCAGATCAGACTGACCCTCGTAGGTAACGTACCGCAGCAAGTCGCTGAGCCGCAACAACATTTGAGCCGTGTTTGGATGCTGAAGTGTAGCGGCAGCATATATGTTGTTGAGCGTGTTGAACAGGAAATGAGGGTTGATTTGAGCCTTCAAATAATTCAACTGCGCCGTGGCATGAAGGGTTTCAAGTTCGCGACGGTTCTCCAGCAATTGATATAAGCCGCTGAAAATCATCAATACAAAATAGATAAGCACCGTCACCAAAAAAACATTTCCATAGCTCGCCCGCACTTTTTCGTTTGCGCTAAAAATGGTGCTCCCAAAAACAGCCAATTCGGCCCATACCCTTAAGGCCGCCATACCCAACCATAACACAAGAGCCAAAACAGCCCACTGGCCATATTTTTTTTTCTCAAAAAAACGGTTGGTCAGCACCCGCCCATTGATGTAAAAAAGCAAGATCGGGAAGAGAATGAACAAGGCCGTCCTTGCAACAGCTTCGCCCGTTGGGCGCATGCCCGAAAGCAGGTAAAACGTGACCAGGCATACTACTGCCCAGCCAGAAAAATGGGTGATCAAGCGCCCACGGCCCGAGAGTAGTATTGGTAACACTTTACATGACTGGTGAAAATAGTAATATCATTCAAGCCCTCAGTTGCCCATAGGTCCGATACCCTGGAACAGAAGGCGACGCAATAATAAAAACATCCGCTCCGGTTGTTGTCTCTATAACAATCTCCTCCTGTTCGGTGGCCAGCACAAAATCCGATTTTTTAGCGGATTCGCCATTAAAACTTAAGGCGCCTTCAAGCACATAAGCAGAATATGTTTTGCCCGCTTCAGCGTTCAGCCGAAACGCTCCGATCCCTACGTTCACACGAAAAACTTCGATCCCCGGGGTGTCCATTTTAAAAGGGCTTCCTGCACCTACCAAGGTTTTCATCTGCGAAGTCCCTACTTGTATCTCAGGAAAATCTGCAGCTCGGTAATCGTCATAACTTGCCGGTTTTGAGAGCGTTGCTTCCAGATTGGGGTCAAACCATATTTGGAACATTTCTCCGTCTTTGCCCATCCATTCTGAGTGGCTGATGCCATTGCCGGCACGGATGATCTGCACATCGCCGGCAGACAAGGGCCGCCATTCCCGTAGTTTGGTGTCGTAGTGCCGGATTTCTCCTTTAAGTACGAAAGAGCAGATCTCAAAGCCCTGGTGTGGGTGTAGCCCAATGGTGCTGTCAGTGACTGCGCGGGCATGGGCCCAATAGAAAAGGTTGGAATAGGGGCGAACGCTCGAATGATCCTGCGGAAAACCGATGGGCTTGTTTTCCACGATCTCTCCGCCATTGAAAGCGCCCTGGCCTTGCAGTTCTCTTGGAATAATTCTAACTGGCATGATCCTGTGTTTTAAGGTGTATCATGAAACATCAAAAGCTGATCTTGGTTTTCAAATAAAATCTTGGTTCCATGGATTTTTCATAAAAATATCCGAATCTTTGACAACAAATTCTCCTTGCTACTGGACATTTTTATTTCACACAGATGTTACACAGATAATCCACACAGATTTTACGCAGAATTAATCTGTGTGACATCTGTGTATCACATCTGCGTAACATCTGCGTGAAAAATGTCTAGTAGTGTGCAAATTCTCACTTTTAAATTTCTTGTCATGAGAACAATCAGCCTACTTCCACGAATTTTTTTCTCGGTGCTCCTGTTCTTAGCCTTTTCGAAGACAAGCACCGCTCAATGGACCCAATCCTACAGCGGCACACAAGTGTCAGGCGCATCCGGTAATGCCCCGATGATTTGGAATGTTTCCGTGGTGGACAGCAATGTAGTTTGGGCATCCGTATTCAGAAATTATGGTTCTGCCCATTCCAAGGATCTTTTTCGTACGGTTAACAGCGGCTCAAGCTGGGAACGCAAGATTATTTCCATCATTACACCTACGGAAGAAGTTGGCAATGTTTTCGCGATGAATGCTGATACCGCATGGGCCTCAGTCTGGGGTCTATCCGATTGGTCCCAAAATAAAAGCCGGGTTATAAAAACTACCGATGGCGGAAATAACTGGGTCGAAAAACCTGTCCCAATTACTGGTACTGTTGCAAACACCTTGGTTTCCGTTCATTTTTTTAATGATTCTGAAGGGTTCGCTTATGGGGAAGGGAAAGACAGTTCGGGCTGGTATATCGAATGTTCTTACACAAAGGATGGCGGAGAAAGTTGGCAGCCATCCAGCCTTCCCGAGGCGCCCGGGGCACGGGTTACCCTTGCTGTCAATTGGGGCAATACGAATTATACTGTGGTGGGCGATACCGTCTGGTTCGGAGCCTCTCATTCAAGGATTTACCGAAGCATCGACAAAGGCGTAAGCTGGGATACTTTGCACGTTCCGTATTATCACCCTCGCGGCACAGGCAGCGTGTCGTTCAGAGATGCCAGGAATGGCATTGCCTCCACCATTAATAGCGATAGTCTGGGCGGGATATATGCCTTGCTGGAAGGGTTTCGAACCCATGACGGGGGTCTTACCTGGGAGCGAATGCCAATTACTGATAACAGTACGCTGAACCGCTTGTTTCGAATGCTCGGAATGACGGAGATCCCGGGTACAGGAGGTGTGTGTATGGCATACGGTTACAGGCAGGCGGGGCTTGTTTATCAGCAACTTATATCTTATGACGAGGGTGAAACCTGGAATTTTTTGACGGGCCCGTATAGCAGAATCCGTTGTATGCAGTTCTTATCGCCCACCATTGGTTGGGCTGGAGGTTGGCGGTACCCCAATCTCCAAAACAGTCCCATTTATCCTACTATATTCAAATGGTCGGGATCAGTGATCACCGATGCAGAAGAACCGCCCGTGTCTGAAATACAAATGTATTTAAGCCCTAACCCCGCCACAGACTACCTCCATGTAACGATTGACGCCGACCCGGCAGAGACATTCCAGATTCAGTTGATCGACCTTTCCGGGCGTGTATGGCAACACATGGAAATCCAAGGCGGGACAATGACCTCCATTAGCTTGCAAGCTTTGAACAAGGGCATTTTCCTGATAAAGGTTTTCAATGACAAAGGTACTACGGTGGACAGGGTGATTAAGTTCTGAATGTTAAAGACCTTGAGCCACATCATCTTGCGCCATATACTTCAAATTGATTGGTGCCATGACAATAATCACGAATGAGGTTTTTTACCTTTCGCGCCTAAAGCTTTTTTCACATGAAAAAAATCATACCCATTTTTGCAGCCCTGCTGTTTGCCGCTTGCGGCTTTTTCTATTTTTCGAACCAAAAAAACACCCTCGCGGGTGCCCTAAAAATTCCCGGTGGTCCCCCCATAGAAAACGGCGAAGCACGCCGTGAATGGGAAAGGATGCGCCTCGCTGACCCCGCCACCGGGCAAATCCCCCCAGGAATACAATTCCTTGAACGTCAATATGCAGCCACCCTTCCGCAGGCCGTAGCCGAGCGCGGCGGCAATGGCCAATGGATGTCGCGCGGTCCTTGGAACGTGGGCGGTCGTACCCGCGCCTTGGCGATAGACGTTACAAACGAGAACCGAATACTGGCGGGCGGCGTTTCGGGTGGTATATGGCTCAGCGAAGACGGCGGTCAAACCTGGGCACGCAAAACCCCGCTCAATGCGCACCCCGGTGTCACGAGCATCGCGCAGGACACCCGGCCCGGAAAGACCAATATCTGGTATTACACTTCAGGGGAACTTTACGGCTCTTCTGCGTCTGCGTCTTGGGCCTTCTACCTCGGCGACGGGATGTTCAAAAGTACAGACGGCGGCAACACTTGGGCGCCGATTGCTCCAACGGCTGGTGGCAACCCGCATGAATTCACCACTGTATGGCAAGGCTTATGGCGCGTTGCAACGGATCCCTCAGCCACACAAGACGAGTTGTATGCCGCCACGTATGGCGCGATTTTCCGCAGCACAAATGGAGGCTCGTCCTGGATGGTAGTGCGCGGCCCAAGTACAGGTCAACCATATTCGTATTTTACCGAGGTAGCCGTCACATCTACCGGGGTTGTATATGCCACCCTCAGTAGTGGTGGAACTCCGAAAGGTATATGGCGCAGTACTAACGGTACTACCTGGGCCAATATCACGCCTCCCAACATGCCCAATGTGTACGACCGCATTGTCATTGGCATCAATCCAAGCAATGAAAACGAAGTGTATTTCTGTGGTGTTACGCCGGGAAGTGGGCATTATACTTTGTACTACGGTTCGGATAACTGGACCAGCCTTTGGAAATACACTTACCTGAGCGGCGACGGATCTGGTGCTGGCGGCCAATGGGAAGACCGCTCCATGAATTTGCCAGGCACAGGCACTCCATTCGATCAATTCGCCAGCCAAAATGGTTACGATCTTGTGATAAAAGTACAGCCCGGCACCGGCAATGTTATCCTCGGCGGTACCAACCTCTGGCGCAGCACCGATGGCTTTGCCACCCTCGACAACACCACCAAGATCGGGGGATTCAAAGTCGGCACCACACTTCCATATTTTGAATTTTACCCCAACCACCACCCTGACCTGCACGAAGCCGTGTTCCTGCCCTCCAATCCAAATGTACTGCTTTCGGCCAGTGACGGTGGCATCCATCGCACCGAGAACTGCCTCGCAACTACAGTCGAATGGACGGCCCTCAACAATGGATATGTCACTTCGCAATTTTATACGGCCACCATTGACAAAAATGCCCCTGGCGACAACACTCTCTACGGCGGTTTGCAAGACAACGGCATCTTTTTTACAAATTCCGCCGACCCTACAGCCCCCTGGACGGAAACTATGCTCGCAGACGGAGCCTACGGAGCCATCGCTCCCGGCAAAGCTTTTTATGTCTTGTCCGTGCAGGCGGCTGGCATGAAAGTGATAAAGGCTACACTCGACAACACTGGACACGTAACGGGCTATAATCGCTTTGACCCTATTGGCCCAACAGCGGATGATTACCTGTTTATCAATCCATTAGTACTCGACCCGAACAACCCGAACCTCCTGTACCTGCCTGCCGGAAATAAGGTTTATCGCCAAAATCAACTTGCTTCCATCCCGCTTACGGGGGAATGGGATGCTATTTCTCAAGGTTGGATGCAGTTCCCGGATACAATTTCGGGCGGCGTTTTCTCTGCCATTTCAATTTCCGAAACAGCCCCGGCCAACCGCCTGTATCTGGGCAGCTCGAACAACAAGGTATTCCGGGTGGACAATGCCAACACGGGAACGCCCAGCTTCACCGCTTTACCCGCTCCAGACACCTCCTCGAATGCCTACATCAACTGCCTGGCCATAGACCCCACCAATGCTGACCGGGTTGTGCTGGTGTACTCCAACTACAACTTGTACAGCATTTATCTGAGCGAAGATGCGGGCGCGAGCTGGAAAAAAGTAGGCGGCAATCTTGAACCAACGCTGGCTGGCACGGGCGCTGGCCCTTCACTGCGCTGGGTGAACATCTTGCCCATGGACAACGGCTCGCTCAAATATTTCTGCGGCACAAGTGTGGGCCTTTACAGCGCTGACACCCTGAAACTGCATGCAACTGGCCAACCTGGCACGGTTTGGACACTTGAAGGTCCCAACGAAATTGGAAGCACCGTGGTGGATTATGTGGACGTGCGCCGTTCTGACGGGCTGGTAGTAGCGGCCACCCACGGTAACGGTATGTTTTCGGCCAATTTTGGCACTGGCTCTGGAAGCCTTGAACCAAAAAGCAATGTTTCAGTGCTGGTTTCACCCAACCCAACACGCGATATAGCCACGTTTACGATTGCTGGTCAAGACCTCCACAACTATTCAATCAGGCTTTTTGATCTGAAAGGAAATTTGCTTCGAGATGAAACCTTGTCAGGAGAAAAGGGCGTATTGCAGTTGAATGGGCTTCCGGCTGGCGTCTACGTCTGGGAATTGCGAGGAAAAACCTGGCGCAAGAGCGGAAAACTGGTAAAGGAATAAAGCCAAACAAGGGGGTGTCCAAACAGGATTCAGCATTTTATCGATCCTTTTAGGGCACCCTCTTTCAATTTTTCAAAACAGAATCATCCGTGGCAGCCTCGCCAAAATCGTTGACCAGAAGGAGCACAACGCGCCGATTCCATTTGCGGTTTTCAGGGGCGTCTGTCCGATCGTCGCTTTCGTCTTTGTTCGCTAAGATCGGGTTGCCTTCACCAAATACCTCCATCAGCATTCGGTCAACACGTATTCCTTTATAAACCAGGTAATTGCGGGCCGATCTTGAGCGGTTGGCGGAAAGTCGCAGGTTGGCTTCCCTGCTGCCGAGCCCGTCTGTAAAGCCGTGGATTTTTAGTTTAAGCGAGGGGTTATCTCGCAATTGCTCATAAAAACGGTTAAGCACAGCCTTCGCATCGGGCGTGAGGCTATACCGGCCAAATTCAAAATAAATGGTATTGGTTGTTTCCCGTCTTTGTTGGTCATTCACATAGACCGTGCCGTTTCGGAAATAAGGGCAGCCTGCACCGCAAAGTACCCGCTGTTCTTCCAGGTCAATGATAAGGGCGTAAGGAAAACCTTTGGCCGCTACTTCTTTGCGCACCACTTCTGCTTCGTCGCGGGTTTTGAATGCCCCTGCAAAATAGCGGTACAGGCCGAGCTGATCGGTTGTTTCCACATAGTTTTCGATACCGCGCTCCTTGAAATATTCGGGTTTCATGCGCGTTCCATAAGCAGCTATTTGAACCCGAAAATCTTGCGCAAGGAGCTGATTTTCAATAGATAAAAAAGAAATAAGCAATATTGTGGTAAGGAAAGATCTTTTCATGGATGTAGTTTTTGCGGTGAAAAACGATGCAAAAATAGTGCAGTTTCGATGCCGGAACCCCATTCTATGTTCGGGCATTAAATTTTGACCATTCTCGACGGTTTTTTGGCAAAATCGTCACCCCCAATAAAAATTGACCGGGAGGCTCCAGGCCAGCCGGTCAATTAAAAACATGGACGCTAAGAAACATTTTATCACAACCACCTCACCAAACCAAAATCCTGTCGGTGCGGCAACAACGCATGTTTAGGAAAAACCCTGAAACCATACTCGAACACGCCCGCAGTGCGCGGCACGAACGAACAGCCAAAAGTGACTTCTGCTCCTTTTTTACCTTTCAATTCCATTTCCTCAACGAAAAGGAATTCGAGTTCCTTCTCCGAATGCCTCTTGTAAAAAACAACCTCCACCCCAATGTCTTCTGCACTAAGGTCCTGGAGATGAAGAATAGCCGATGCTTTAAATTTTTCGCCCAAGGGCAGTGATCGGTTAAAAGTGTCAGGAGCTTGCAAATCAACCAATCCAATGGCTGGCCAGCTGCGGCGGACGCGGTTTTTCCAAAGGGCCAAAGTGCGAATTAGTGCGTAGTCCTTTTGTTTGAGCTGCTCGCTGCGTTGTGCAAGTTTGGAGTAAAAACGTGTCTGGTAATCATTAAGCATTCTACCCATAACGAATTCAGGTGCGATCTCGGCGATGGTATGCTTGATATGACTTACCCAACGGGCAGAAACGCCATTTTGGTCCTGATCGTAATAGCTCGGCACGATGTCATTTTCCAGCAGGTTGTAAATGGTCTCCGCGTCGAGTTCATTTTGCAGGGCCGGCTGTTCAGGGTAAGTATCTTTTTCGGGCAAAGCCCAGCCTGCGCCAGGGCGGTACCCTTCGCACCACCAGCCATCCAGCACCGAGAAATTCATCACGCCATTCATCACGGCTTTCATACCCGAGGTGCCGGAGGCCTCTTTGGGGCGTGTGGGGTTGTTGAGCCACACATCCACGCCTTGCACGAGCAATTTAGCCATTTCCATGCTGTAATTTTCGAGGAAAATGACCTTGCCTTTAAATTCCGGATTTTTCGTTACGTTATATACCAGGCGGATAAATTCCTGACCGCCTTTGTCCGCGGGGTGTGCTTTTCCAGCAAACAGAAAAATGACCGGACGATCGGGGTTGTTCACGATTTCCGCAAGGCGTTTTTCATTGCTAAAAATAAGGGTCGCGCGCTTGTAAGTGGCAAACCGGCGGGCAAAACCAAACACAAGTGCGTCGTCTTTGATAGCATTGACGATCTCGAAAGAGCTCCGCGGGTTGTCTCCCCGGCACATAAGGTCTTCTGCCAATGATTTGCGCACCCAATCCAGAAGCCGTTTTTTCAAAAGCCTGCGGATGGCCATGATTTCGCCGTCAGGCACCTCATGAATTTTTTGCCACAATTTTTTGTCCGTCTGGTTTTGTAAAATGCTTGCCCCCAACTTTTTTTCATAAAAATCCAGCCATTCGCGGGCCACCCAGGTTGGGAAATGCACGGAATTGGTGACATATCCGATATTGCTTTCCGCATAATTATAGTCAGGGTTTAATTCCTCAAACATCCGTTGGCTAACTTCGCCATGCAGGCGGCTCACACCATTTATTTCCTGGCTTGTGCGGATGGCCAGGTGGCTTACGTTGAACAGTTCGTTGGAGTCTTTGGCATTCGACCTCCCAAGACCAACAAGTGCCTCCCAGGATAGGTCAAGCGCATAAGTATATTCATAAAGATAGTCGCGCAGGAGGGCTTCGGAGAACGTATCGTGGCCTGCCGGAACCGGCGTATGGGTGGTGAAAAGTTGGGTTGATCGCACTACTTCCAGGGCTTCATCATAGATCAAACCATTGACTTTCATATAATTGCGGATCCTTTCCAGACCAAGAAACGCCGCATGACCCTCATTCAGATGAAATAGCTCGGGGTGAATTCCCATAGCCTCCAGTGCCCTCAGGCCGCCAATGCCCAGCAACAATTCCTGTCGTAGTCGGTTTTCGTTGTCGCCGCCGTAAAGTTGGTGGGTGATACTGCGGTCCTCCCAAATATTATCGTCGATATCCGTGTCGAGCAGGTATAGCGACATACGCCCTACAGGCAGTTGCCATACCTTGGCCCAAACAGTTCGTCCGCTGAGATTTACATGAATTTTGACCCACTCGCCACGGGCATCACGTACTGGCTTAAGGGGAAGTTGGGTAAACTTCTCCGGATCGGAATGATGCAGTTGCTCCCCGCTGATGGAGATGCCCTGTTGAAAATATCCATACCGATACAAAAGGCCTACGGCTACAAAATTGGCGTTGCGGTCACTGATTTCCTTAAGATAGTCGCCTGCCAGTACACCCAAGCCCCCGGAATATAAGCGCAGGCTTTGGTGCAGGCCGTATTCCATGCAGAAATAGCCGATTTGGGCGCCCGTTTTCGCAGGGGCTTTATCCACATAATCGCGAAAAGTTTTGTGGACACGTTTCATCCGCGCCATAAAATCAACGTCGGCCAAAAGTTCTTGCGCCCGCTCGATGGTAAGTTCGTCAAGCAATGCCACAGGGTTATAGTGGTGTGCCACAAACTGTTGTTGATCAATGCTTTGGAAAAGTTCTGTAGCTTCATGGTTCCAGCACCACCAGATATTGTGAGCGAGTTCCGTTAGAGGCGAAAGGCCTTCCGGGAGCTTGGGTTCTATGAAAATACGCTTGAGTTTTGCGCTGTTTTGGGTCAGGTTGCCGACCATATTGTCCGTGGTGTGTAAAGGTGAAGGTTGAGATATCGTCTGCGTTATAGCGCGGGCGAAGGTAGGCTTTGGGGGAATCTTAGAGGGGTGAAGGAAGTAACCGCTCAAGCAAGCGCTGAAAATCTTCTTCTTTGACAACGAGCATGGATTTCCATTTTTCTTCGGTTTGAAGCCGTTCTTCTTTTTCTACAAGGTACAAATCTCGCCAGTTTTCGGCGGTTTTTCGGAGGTCAGTCAGCTGCTGTTAGTACACGTCACGGTCAACGACGAATACATTGTTGTTGGCAACGATGCACTGTCCATTTTGATGGTAATTCAGCGTGTTGAAAATACTCCGCTCATGCAGATGCATCAGTTGGTCAAGAGTGACTTCTAAGATTGGAGCTATTTTCTCTAAACGGGCAAGGTCTATTTTAGTACCTCCATTCTCAAAATCATGGTAGGCTCTTGGTGACATGCCCAACTGGGTGGCCATTTGTTCGGGAGAAATGCCCTTGAATTCCCGCATTTTTTTGATGTTCTCTCGAACATCCTCTGTAATTGTGTGCATGGGCGAAAAAATTGCGAAATGATGAGAGTTTGGCGCGAAAGTATGCAGAGTTTGCAAACCACTGGGGCGGTTGAGCAAATTTATCTTTGTCCCTAGACAAATCCAACTTCAAAACTCAGCACCAAATATCTTTATATTTAGAATTTTAAGACTCGCAGATTCAACATTCAAACCCAACATCAAGATTATTAATAGCCGTCCATTTATGGAAGAAAAATTCTACGGATTTATGGATACGTTCAAAACCTGTAAAGTGCTAACTTTGTTACTATTAATAGTAGGAATCAACAGCCTTCATACCCAGACCACCTCTTGCTTTGATTACAAGATTAGGGTTGATGAAGTAAATTTTCTATCACCAAATAATTTCCCGAACCATAAAATAAATATGGTGAGGGACTATGACCCACATCCGCCTATTGTAGGGCTCGCTTGGAAATACCCTAATGCTGAAACTCCAGTTGCTTTTGTAAGTGGTAAGGCACCTCGCGTATATGCTAAGTTTGAATTGGCTGGCTGCACCAAGGAAGTATGGGCTAAGGGCGATGGGCCGGGTGATTTTGATCCGGTAGTTAAAAAACTTATCCAAGGAATATACCCGGCAACACCTTTACCAGTACCGTTTCCAAGTGATAAAGTTGATTTTTATGAGCCTTTTGAGATTACATGGTATATTTCCAACTCATCAAGTGGGCCATGGATCGAAGCCGGAAAAAGCACCAACCCCCTTTATGTGATTTACGGAAATACACCTTTATCTACATCAACACCGATATTCCACTCATTAATCTATTATGGCTGTAAAAATGCAAAAGGATTAACAGCTCCAAACCTGATAGTGGAAAATATTTATACAGGTACATTTAGCAGCAGGACTCTTCCCAGAAAAGATACCCCCACAAAACCCGCCATGAGCTATTGGATTTGGCCGGATCCTCCAGGGCAGTCTTCTCAACAATGTTTTGAAACCGAAGAGTTGCTGAGATGGGAAAATGGCAGATGTGGAGCTTGGGCTAACTTCTTTAACGACATGATTGAGGTTCAGGGAATTTCTGGAGCAGAGATCGCTGAGGTAATTTGGGAACCAGGTTTAACTGTCCTTACTGTTGAATATGATGCTGATTTAAATTTATTTTTTGGAACCTCGGCCTCTAACGTTACTACTGATCAAACCTTTGAAGCTGAGTTTTTTGTCAAGGATTTTAGTCTCAGCTCAAATAAATTTTATAAATGGGATAGGGAATGGAATCCATACGGTACAACAACAACGCCCGTAGATATCCCGAATGGCAATGTTCTCAATTATGCACCTGCGATTGGTGTTCCAGCGCAAGGCAATGTTGATCCGATGTCTGTGTTTTTTGGTCATAATATTGTAAAGTACAATGCCAAATACTTTGATCCGTCATACGGCACTCCTATTCAAAATTCAAAAAACGATTGGGAAAATATGAGCCTTATCGGTTTTGGGAATGGCGCAGCTCAGATATATACTTATGTTTTATCTGGAATGACCTTTGAAACGAGAATCATGTGGCTTTACAAAAACAATACCCCATTGCTACAAACAATAATTGATCCTTGATATGAGAAAAACACTGTTCATCTTTTCATTCTTGACTTTTACAGGATTTGGATTTGCCTGTGCTCAAGACCAGTTTGAAGTTTCTTGCGGAGCAGGAAACTTCGTTTTTTCGACAAAAAAAGTTGAAGGTTTTGGTGTGCTATATATAATAAATGATTCGATGAATCAAAAAAAAGATACACTTCTCGTTTCGCAGACAGGCGCTGATGTAAAAAATTGCTTTTGTAACGATACTATGGCAACTTTCTATGTTGATGATTACCCTTCACCGAAGATTAAGATATTTCGCCTAAGTGATGAAAGGTGGAATTATGCCAATACTATTCCATTACCTCCAAAGTTTCCTCCAGTAGGAGCAGTGCGTAATGGCAAAAAGTATGAAAAATATGAGCACACCTTAATTTCAGTAGATAGGGTAGTTTCCGAGTTGATTGTTATGGTAAGGGATGAAATCAAAAGAAAGTTGGTGCCCATTGAGAATTATTCAGTTGAATTCAGGGTTAGCCCAAATGGCAAAACACTTATTATTGACAAAAAAAAATTGATAGATGAATAATAATCCTACTACAATATTCATTCTTGTTGTGTTGAGTTTCCAAGCAACAGTTGGGAAGTCAAATTGCATCATAGGGAGCGTCAATAACGCATCCATGCCCGACTGCTCAGATGGCGCAATAAATATTACGGTTGCGGGAGGATTTGCTCCCTACACTTTCCAATGGATTGGGTCAGGCAACTTTTCATCAACATCAGAAGATATTGTCGGCTTGAGTCCGGGGACATATTCGGTTACAGTATCTGACGATCTTTGTGGTACTGCAACAGCAACTTTTCAAGTTAATGACAATTCAAACAGTATTTATATTGCAGGCAAAACAAACATATTCGACTGCGGCTCTTGGGGTACATCTGGGGATGGTTCGATTGACCTCGTAGTGCCAAATGGATTCTTTTCTTATACTTGGTCGGGTCCTAACGGCTTTACGGCTTCTACACAGGATATTTCAGAGTTAACCGAACCTGGCGATTACCACGTCACCGTAACAAACAGTTCTGGTTGTACCGTAGTGCTTTCTGAAAATATTTGTTGTTGCTCGATTGATCCGGATGATCCTAATTGGGAGCCACCCAGTTCATGGAAATGTACCATTTTTAACTCTGTGCCACCAATGCTTGTTTCGGGAGAGGTAACTTCTCCTATCACCCATACTTCAGCAAATGGCAGCGTTAACCTTACCGTGTCTGGGGGCACAGGGACACGGTTTTTTACTTGGACTGGCCCCATTGGTTTCATGGCACATACCGAGGATATATCAGGACTGAATCCCGGATACTATTGCGTAACAGTTTCAGATGGATGTTATGAGGAGACTAAATGCTTTGTACTGGTGGTATGCTCTGAATCTACTTTGGCGGTCAGTGGAACTGTCACAAATACCTGTCAGGGGTTAAGCTTTGGCGCAATAAATATTACGGCGACCGGAGGAACAACACCGTATAAATACAACTGGAGCAATAATGCCACGACAGAGGATTTGAGCAACTTGTCATCAGGCCAGTACTGTGTGACTGTGAAAGATGCAAGTGGTTGTACAAGGACGGCATGTTTCACAGTAGGGCTAAACACATTAACTTATACAAATGACAACAACCCTTGTGGCATTACTACTCGTTGTAATGGCACACCCGTTGGATTTCAACCGTTGCCGGTCAATTGCTACTATGACAATCCTTTCGAGTGTACCGAGTACAACTGCTATTGCTCTTCCAACGGGGCCTTAGAACAAACTGGCAATTCAGACTATCTGGATGTCTACATTAACACAAATAATTGTACAATAATTGGAGTTTGCCCGGGAGGCGGAACAGAGATAGCCTCCAATGGGACATTCGACACTAGGTATATTGGAGGACAAACCTGCGCTACCTGTTTTTGGTGTGCTTATGTGGAGGGGTGCTATTTTGCCGAGTATGACTATTTTCATCCAACGCACGTGGAATACATCCAACCTCCTGCGGTATTTAGCTACCTGCCACAGTGCTCAACTGGATGTGGATACCAGGTTTATTGTGGCGAAGAATACATAGGGTACGTTTGCTCAGAGTGTTTTACGACGGACACCATCATCGCGTTTAGAAGCGACTTGAAAATCGGCGAATTGTACCGAACCTGCCAGGATTCCGGGTTGATAGCCAACTCGACCAAATTGTTGTTACCCGAAGGAATAGATAAAGACAATTTGGTGGCTGATTATATCAATTACCTGAGCGCCACACAGGATAGTCTTCGCAGATTTGCTGTTTTCACAAGGGAGGAAATCGGGGAGATAATGTGTGAAAACCGGGATTGCCAAGTGATTTTTCAGAATGGAGGTAGCGGGATGAAGCAGAGTCCCAGCGAGGAAGTTCAAAACGTATTAAACGTAAATGGCTTATACCCGAATCCATCTACGGGAAAAATTACGATTGAACTGGAATGCGCCATTGGAACAAAATCCAAAGTAACCCTGAGTAGCCCGACTGACCGTTTGATTTTGACATTGGACAAAGAATTTGGAAAAGGACTGAATGTGTTTTCACTCGATTTGAAGGATTTGCCCCATGGGGTTTACATGATAGAGATTACGGATTCGGATGGCAATTCAACAAGTCACCGAGTTGTCAAATCGAAGTAAAGATTGACGAAAAGATAAAATCTGTTACATTTGAAACTTGAATCCGCCATTGAATCTGCCACAATCGAGCTTTCATGCAATATAAAAAAGCGCATACTATGACAAAATTTTTCAACTTTTTTTTAATTCTTTGGGTACTCCTCTTGATTACCTCTTGCCAACCGGGGGAACCGGTTGATAATCGTTCACTGCTTTCCGAACAGCTTGTCGGCACATGGGTGGATACCCTTACACACAAATCCTACCGCACCGAAAACGGAGTAATAATTGATACCATAATCTGTAAAGATGCGGTTTATCGCTTTTATACTGATGGTACTTTTTCAACCGAAAATGATATGTCGCTTGGAATGCGCTTGGGTGGCAGTTGGACTTTAGATGCCGATGCTGAGGTAATCAATTTTGTGCCTAATCCATCGCAGGGTGATATTTGGTTCCCATCGGTGAAAACCCATACTTGGGAAGTGGAATCTTTTGAGGAACCCGTACTAGAGGTCAATTACCATCTTACGGACAGCAGACCGCTTCTTTCTGGTGGAACCCTTGATATTAAAATCAAAAGAGTATTTGTCCGTCAGCAATAAGGAACGCGGTTGAAACAAAGATGAAATTCTGGCGGATTTATTCTCTCAACTGGAATGTTTGCAACATTTTTACTTTGACAGCTCGGTTTCTATATAGGCCGGGTGACCAATCTGGCATTTGGCGAATAGCCTCCAGACATCTTTCGCCAGTTTGGGCCTGAACCCAATTTGGAAAAGGCTGGGCGGGTTCTACCTCGACAATTTTACCGTTTTTTTGTACAGAGAACTTGATATACAGGGTGTTTTGTGTCTCTTCTTCCGGTTTTGAAAGCAAATCGCTCAATAAATTTTGAAAATAATCATGCTGAGAAAAACCGCCTCCTGGAAATTCCGGGCTAACTTCGGCGATCAGAAAAACCGACTCGCCTGTGTCATCCACAAATGGACTTAAGTCGGTTTTGTGGTATTCAATTTTCCGGTCCAATCCAAGAAATGTATCCAATTGAAACCAACCCTTGTATTCCAGATCGCGGATAAGCTCCGTTTTTTCGTGGCCAGACTTAATCTCGTGGAAATTTCGGGCAGCCATCAATTGCCAGACATTTTGGGCAATAAGAGCCATAGGTGAGAATAACAGCAGTAGGCTAAAGACTCGGACAAGAATAATCATTTTTAAGATTAGGTTAAACCTGCCCACAAAATTATCGTCTATTCAGGAAAATAAGAGACAATGAAGCACTTTTCCCTACTTATCCTTTTTGTCATTTTGACGATCAAGCTTGTCAACGCTCAAGCTAACCTGAAACCTTTTATTGGCCTCGACAGCTTGCCGGAACCCAATACTCCTATTTGCGATATCCCCCTTTATCTGGGCTCTTTTTTCGATTCAGGCTTGAAAGAAGGAGATACCATTCCCGATTTCAAACTGTACGATTTGAATGGCACCCCTTTCCATATTGCGGCAGCCCTGGCATTGGGCAAGCCTGTTTTGCTCGTCAATGGAAACTATACCTGCCCGGTCTTTAGAGGAAAAGTGCCTGCATTAAATCAAATTGTGGCGCAGTACAGCAGTCAAATAACCATTTGCGTCATTTACACCCTTGAGGCACACCCGGAAATAGATATCAGCCCTTACTTTGGCTATGTGAACACAGGATCGCCCAATATAAATGCGGGCATTCTTTACAGACAGCCTGTCACATACGGCGAACGCCTCGAAATTGCAGCCGACATGCTTAACGAGATGGATATAAATGCCCCGGTTTATATTGACGGACCTTGCAATGAATGGTGGTACAGCTTTGGCCCGGCGCCCAATAACGCTTATCTGATCGGCACGGATGGAGTGGTGGCTGCCAAACACGGGTGGTTTAACCGATCGCCAGATGACATGTTATGCGACATAGAACAATACATTGACCCTGGCACAAACTGCGGAAATTCTGGCGGAAATTTTGGTCAGTTCAGCTTTCATCTGCTCGCAGATACCATTTCCTACGGTTCACCCGGCGATGTATTGTATGTAGAGGCCCTGCTTGAAAACCCCACAAGTTTCCCGGTCAACATTGAGATCAAGCGTATGATAGAAAACGTGCCGCCAGGCTGGACAACTGCTATGTGCATAGATATTTGTTACCCTCCAACGACAGATTACACCACCATTCAAATCCCGGCCGGAGGCTCGCAGTTGTTTATCATGGATTTCTTCACCAGCCCCGACTCCATGGCAAAAGGCATGGTGCAAATCGGTTTTCGCAACCTGGATTACAACCAAAATAAATTTATTCAGAGAATGTACGGCTCTACCGAGCTGTCGAGCGGAACAGAAGCGCCCGAGTTAGCCCCATTCCCTATTTCCGTCTTTCCCCAACCCGCTTTGAATCAGACCAGCATTCTTTTTGCACCAGATTCATTTTCCCAATACTCAAATCTATCCATCCGGGTGCTTGACTGGGCAGGGAAAACGATGTTGCAACAAAACATCTCATCAAGCCAATTTGTACTTGAACGCGGTGTGTTATCAGCTGGCGCATATCCGTTCCAAATACTTGCTGGCAAGAATGTGGTCCATACCGGAAAGCTGGTTTTTAATTAAAATATTCTTTCAACGCCTTCACCATTAATTCCCCTTCCTCTTCCTGCACAAAATGTCCGGCATCCGGGCAACGAACAACACGCGCCTCCGGGAAGGCTCGCTCCCACTTATCCAATTCATAAACAGGCACGAACTTGTCTTTCATGCCCCAAAAAACAAGCCCGAGTTTGCCTTTTAGCAAGTCCCGCTCTTGCCAAAGCTCACCCCACCAATCGTTGGCGTTTAGCAATTCTTTTGAAAAAGCGTAGGTAGCTACTCGTGAAGCAGCATTTGGCCAGGCCATTTTGTAATGGCGATGGACCTCCTTTGGCAGGTTCTTTTTTCGGTTGCCAAAGGCTGCGGGCATGATAACATTGACTGGAAAATTGAACTGCTTGTATAGCACCCGGCCCAACCAGGAATCCATCATTTTTGCAGGTCCGTGGTAATGTGGGTCAGTATCCAAACGCCACATCCAGCCGTTGAAAATGCAGATTTTGCGCACGTTGTCAGGATAGCGGATGGCTTGGCTTAAGCCAATGGAAAGGCCAAAATCGTTGGCAACGATGGAGATGTCGTGAAGATCAAGCTGTTTGATAAACTGCTCTAAACGAGCCGAATGCGCTGCACAGGAATAGTCAGCATCGGCAGGTTTGTCAGAAAGCCCCATGCCCAGCAAGTCGGGCGCGATGCAACGGAATTGTCCGCGCAAGCCGCGCACCAAGTCCCGCCAGCCAAAAGACCATTCAGGAGTGCCATGTGAAAAAAGTATGACCGGTCCGCTGCCCTCGTCAATATAGTGCATCTGGTGGCCGTCTATTTTTACAAATCTTGATTGAAAGGGGAAGAGGTCGCGTTTGACCCAGCTGGGAGTGTCCATGTTTGAAAGATTTGAAGTGGGTGAGTGGTTTGAATAAAGGGCTTACCCCCTACTACTGAACATTTTTGTTTTACCCCTAGACCTATAAGGTTTTTTGGAAACCTTATAGGTCTCGATTTCAGAAAATGTCCAGTAGTAGGGGCTTACCCTTGCTGGATGTATTTTTTTAGGACTAAATTTTTCAGGTCATCGAGTGGATAATGGGCCGGGTTTTGCAGCCAGTGAATACAAATACCGTCAATAAGTGCAAACAGGAACAAGGCCTCCGCTGCCGGGTTTTCTACACCAAGTCGCCGGAAATTGTCAGTTAAATGCTTTATAATGAACTGGTTTGCCGCTTCTATCTGCTTGCCCGCCAGCTCACTTACTGCTGCCTGAAAACGAACTTTTGTGGCAAGCCGCCAAAACTTTTCCTCTTTCCGGATAGTGGTCAGGGCCTTTTCAATATGCTCCAATATAGCTTCCAGCGGTTTCGCGGAAGGCGCGGAATAATGTTCCATCGTAGCTGCAATTTGCTCGAAACCCTCCTGGATAATGGCCTCCAAAAGGCACGCTTTGTTTCCAAAATGCCTGAAAATCAAGCCTTCAGAGACCGATGCTGCTTTAGCAATTTGGCTTGTAGGGGTTCGGTCATAGCCTTGTTCGCCAAATAGTTGAAGGGCGGTTTGGAGGATGATTTTTTTATTGGTCATATTAAAAGTGAGTAGTCACTCACAAAAGTATTTTACTTTGATCGATCTACAAGATTTTAGGCGAAATAAATTTCGCACCACTGGAATGAAAACTTTTTCAGTCATTTGTCCAACGGTTCACATGGTCAGGAACCAAAAGTCCAACAACATGAAAAAACCCTCCTTTCTCTGCATTGCCAGTTATTTCAAGGGCAATGATTTTCTGCGCGGCATGAAATCCACTGGCGCCACGGTATATCTCGTAACGTCCAAAAAACACGAGCATCAGGCATGGGCGCGTGAAGCCCTTGACGATATTTTCTATGTTCAGGAAAATGCTGAAAATGACTGGAATATGGAAGATACCGCTGCTGGCCTGGCTTGGCTTATGCGCAGCAAAAAGATAGACCGCATTGTAGCGCTCGACGATTTTGATGTGGAAAAGGGCGCTTATCTCCGAGAGCATTTTCGCATACCTGGCATGGGCCAGACAACGGCCCGCCATTTTCGCGACAAGCTCGCCATGCGCATCGAAGCCCGCGATGCAGGCATACCTGTTCCTGCATTCTCCGATCTTTTTCATGACCCGGATATTACCCGCTTTACTGAAACCGTGGCGGCCCCCTGGATTGTAAAACCACGCGGGCAGGCTTCTGCGACTGGCATGAAAAAAATCCAATCTTCCGAGGAATTATGGGCACACCTCGAAACGCTCGGCAGCGACCGGCACCACTACCTGGTGGAGCAGTTTAAGCCTGGCGATGTGTATCATGTGGACGCACTTTCTGATGGCGGCAAGCTCATTTTTGCCAGAGCGTCTCAATATCTTTCCACGCCATTTGAGGTTGCTCACGGTGGGGGCATTTTCCGCAGTGCAACGGTACCCTTTGGCTCTTCAGACGACAAAAAACTGCTAAAACTAACGGCAGATGTAATGACGGCTTTCGGGATGCAATACAGTGCAAGCCACACCGAATTCATCAAAAACCGGGAAACTGGCGAGTTTTATTTTCTCGAAACATCTTGCCGCGTTGGGGGCGCACACCTGGCAGAGATGGTGGAATATTCTTCAGGTATCAATTTATGGTACGAATGGGCACGCCTTGAAGCGGCTGTGGCCAATAATGAAAAATACAAACTGCCCACAGTCAACAATGATCATTCCGGCATTATTGTCTCACTTGCACGACAAGAATGGCCGGATACCAGCCAATTCAACGACCCCGAAGTTGTTTGGCGTATGGAAGGCCATGATTACCATGTTGGAATTATTGTCCGCTCCAAAAAACGGGAACGGGTTATTGAGCTCCTGGACGATTACGCCCATAGGGTGCAACGCGATTACCATGCGAGCGCACCAGCGCCTAAGAAGCCGAATTTGTGAATGGTTATTGGTTATTGGTTGATTGGTTATCGGTTCCTGCCACCAATAACCAATCAACCAATAACCAGTAACCAATAACCAGTAACCACCCTCAAGCATGCTCAGCATTGACCCGACGCAAATTGCCACCAAAGATTTGCACCAATATATGTTGGCCGCAGTAGCGCCACGGCCTATCGCATTTGCCAGTACCATCAGCAAAGACGGGATTCCAAACCTTGCTCCTTATAGTTTCTTCAACGCCTTCAGCAGCAATCCGCCCATTCTGATCTTCTCCTCCAACCGCCGCGTGGCCAACAATACCACCAAAGACACTTTGAAAAACGTGGAAGACACCGGAGAAGTGGTCATAAACGTTGTGTCTCACAGCATTTCCCGTCAAATGGCCCTGACCAGTATTGAGTATGGCCCGGAGATAGACGAGTTTGTAAAAGCAGGGTTTACGCCCCTTCCAAGCGAGCGGATCAAGCCCTACAGAGTGGCCGAAAGTCCCGTTCAAATGGAATGTGTGGTGGACAGAATTTTGCCGCTGGGAGATGATGGCGGCGCAGGAAACCTTATTTTTTGCAAGATCGTCCTGATGCATATCGCGGAAGAAATATTGACTGAAACAGGACGCATCGATCCGCATAAGATTGACTTGATGGGCCGTATGGGCCGATTTTATTACGCCCGAGCTAGTGGGGCTGCCGTGGAAGAAATTGTACAAGAAGTGACCCGCATCGGTATCGGTTTTGACGGGCTACCCCCTGCCATACGTCATAGTAAAGTGTTGACAGGCAATAATTTGGCTCATCTTGCAAGCTTGCCCGCCCTGCCCTCTAAAGAGGAAGCAATGACGCTAGTGGGCAATGATCCGCATGTGCAAAAAGTTCTTTCAGGTGCTGCTTCTAAGTCGGAACTGCATGCTTATGCAAAGGAATTTCTGGATAAAAATGACGTGCTGCGCGGGGCGGCATTGGCTGTGTTAAGCGTGTAGAGATTTGAACAGTTTTTGAACAACGTATGGACTTGTAGATAGACAAAGGCCTCTATCATCTTTGTCAATGTTTTCTAACCAACTTTTTCAACGTTCAAAATCTTATCCTTATGAGAAATTTCAAAAACATTTTGCTCCTCGCGCTTTTCGGTATCATAGTATCCTGCCAAAAGCCCAGTCCCACAGTTTCAGCCTGCGATTACCTTAAAAACGAAGAAACGGGTATAAAAACAGGCGGTATCCGGCTTATATCGCTAGACGGAGGCAAGTACAAAGTCTGGACCAAACGCATCGGCAACAACCCTAAAATCAAGGTGCTGCTTCTGCACGGCGGCCCCGCTTGCACCCACGAATACTGGGAATGTATGGAGAGTTTTTTACCACAGGAAGGCATTGAGTTTTACTACTACGACCAATTGGGATCGGCTTATTCTGACCAGCCTACGGATACGAGCCTATGGAATTTGCCCCGTTTTGTGGAAGAAGTTGAGCAGGTTCGGAAGGCATTAGGGCTTAACAAAGACAACTTTTATTTGCTCGGACACTCTTGGGGCGGTATTCTGGCTTCAGAATATGCCCTCAAGTATCAAGACAATTTGAAGGGCCTCATCATTTCCAACATGATGATCAGTTGCCCCGAATATGGAAAATATGCAGATGAAGTGCTGGCTAAACAAATGGATTCCACTGTCTTGGCTGAAATAAGAGGGTTGGAAGCCAAGAATGATTTTCAGAACCCCCGTTATATGGAATTGCTCATGCCCCATTTTTACAACAAACACATTTGCCTTTTACCAATGGAGTCTTGGCCTGACCCTATCAACCGTGCTTTTGCAAAACTGAATCCGGTTATCTATGTCACCATGCAAGGCCCCAGTGAGTTTGGCATTTCAGGAAAATTGGCGAAATGGGACGTGACGGCCCAATTGCCCAATATTAAGGTGCCTACACTTGTAATTGGCGCCACCCACGATACCATGGACCCTGCACACATGAAAATGGTATCTGAAAAAGTACAAAAAGGCCGTTTCCTGCTTTGTCCCAACGGCAGTCACATGTGTATGTGGGACGATCAGGAGCATTATTTTCCCGGATTGGTTTCGTTTTTAAAAGATGTGGACGGCGGAAAAATGTAAAGAAAAATCGAACAGGCTGCACGGGAAATCCCGACAGCCTGTTCTTGGAATGCACAGGTGAATTTGCTCCAAATACACAAATGTTCAACTGTTTGTGTATTTGAAATCCCTCTACTCTGATTTTATCAATTTTCCTGATTGCAATAGGTTGCCCCTGGCATCATACAAATTCGCGAAATATACACCGGTCGGCAAGTTTGTCGTGTTCCAGGTATGCGTGAAATCTCCTACGGTCAGTTCTCCTGAATAAGCCGTAGCGACATAACTTCCCTGGGCATCATAGATCCGCAAGGTTGCTTTGGTCGCCTGGTTTGTTTTGAACTGAAAAGTAGTCTGATCCAGGAATGGGTTCGGATAATTTTTCATCAAGACCGGTTTGGAATTAAACCCTAATATCCCATGGAAATTGTCATTGGTACTTACAAACACCGGTCCGCCACAGGCACTGGTGCCCCGATTTGGCTCGGCCACGTATGGAAACGTTGGGCTGAAAGCCCTGTCATTTGATTCCACTCCAGTGCTGTATGTCAGTACGCCCAACAGGTCATTTGTAACCGGATTGGGGCCGCCTGCAGTATAGTCATCGTACCAAAGTCCGATAGCAGCCAACACTACTCCCGAAACCGCTTGTAGTTCGATTCTCGTCACATCATCTTCCAAACGCCGGCCATTGGGGAATCCGTCCATGTTGGGGATGAATTGAATATTTGTATTGGCAGCATACACTGGGTCTGTAAGGCCCAAAACAGCGGCTTGCACCAAGCCCAATGAACTGAATTTAGGGTCATTGCGCGGGGTGGGAGGCACGGCCATGTTGAGGCGCAACATATCGCCTCCGTTCGGCAAAAAGTTGTTTATGAATGGCTTTCCTGCTGCGAGCGGGTTGCCACCCTTGCCTGTGGCAAGTTGATAAGGAGGCAGATTGGGAACACCTGTATGGAATATTGGCCAAAGGTCCACCGAACGCGGTTTGCCTGCCGCAGGCAACAAAAGAGTGCCAAATACTGCATCGTCCAGGGCTGTGCCTGCTAAAGCGGGGTTGCCTTTAAGCGGAAACAACCCGTCCTTCCCATTACCGAAGTCAAAACCCTGCAAGGAATTGCGTTGAATGCGCAAAGGCGCAAAGGCAGGAACGGCACCGCCAAACAGAGCGTCGTCCATATAGAGCGCTAACTCCGGGTTGTAGAAGAATTCGTCCAGCGTGGTTTCTGTAATTTCCTGGTACGGTGTCAGTGAATTCCAGTAGTCCTTCTGACCGATTGGAATGACGGCTTCGTTGGTCAATGGCATACCCAGGCGCGACACTTGGGTCCATGCACCGCTGTAAGTCGGGTTGCCGGTAGCTGAAAGCGTCCGAATCTGCGGGCGACTAGCCGAAGCCCATACCCCGATCACAAAATCACCCTGCAAAATAGAGGTCGGTACTGGGGATACCCCGGCTTTCAGCAAGGTCTGAATGTTTACCTGAAGTGCAATGGTGCTCACATTCAAACAGGCAAGTCCGTCGGTCGGCGTACCGTTTTGGCGCGGAGCATCGCCCAGGTCAAATATGCCACCCAGATCCACAAAGAATGGATCGTCAGAAGTGCCGCAAAAAACCTTTTCACCGCTGGTGGCGGTGGTTATTGCATTTGCCATCAAATCGGCATAGCTGGAATTCATGCCAACCGGGCCTTCGATAGAGCGAGGGCCGATATTTGGCGGCGGCACTACGCCTGCGTGCACTATAGTTTGAAAAGTTAGGCCGCCATCTATGCTGCGTTCGAGCTTGTAAACAGTTTTCAGGTTTTGTTTGCCCAAACGGATGTTGAAAAAAGTTGTGGGGTCTTCATTTATATACGTGAAAGTGAATCGGTACGTGATTTCGTCGCCTGGAATAGAAGCGTCATTGTCCACATGGATTTCGTAGCGGATATTTTCCCCAAAAAAATTGTAGTTAGGCCCTCCCTGCGGAAGCTGAAGTGGAATGTACGTTGCAATAATGGTGATATTGTTCGGATTGTCCGGACTGCGGAAAGCATAGAGATCAACATTATCGGCAAGAGGGTCATCTGCGATCAGTGGAGCCTCGCGGTGGCTGGAAGCCATAGCTGTGGTGATGACCAGCATCCAAAAGGAAGCAGCCATCAGTAATTTATTGATTGAACGATTCATCGTTGAAATTTTTTTTAATGAATTTTGGTGATTGGCGGATTTGGGGATATGTGTATGCGATTGAAGCACAACCAGATCCGCAAACAATTTTACTGCCCCACTTCCGTGCCCCTCCAGGGAGTTGCAACGTATGGGAAACTCGTTTTGAAATGCTTGTCGTTGTTGTTGACTCCCGTTCGGTATGACAATACGCTCACCAGATCGGAGGTGACAGGATTGGGGCCGCCAGCAGTATAATCGTCGTACCAAAGTCCGATAGCAGCCAAAGCCACCCCAGATACAGCTTGCAACTCGATCAGGGTCACGTCGTCCTCCAGGCGGCGCCCATTGGGGAATCCGTCCATGTTCGGAATAAACTGAATGCTTGTATTCTGATTGTAAGCAGGGTCAGTAAGGCCAAGCACTGCTGCCTGAACGATACCTAAGGAACTGAATTTCGGATCATTGCGAGGCGTTACAGGCACTGCCATGTTTAGCCGGAGCATATCCCCGCCATTGGGCAAGAAATTGTTGATAAACGGCTTACCTGCAGCCAATGGATTGCCGTTTTTGCCTGTAGCAAGCTGGTAGGGAGGGAAATTAGGTACACCAGTGTGGAATATTGGCCAAAGGTCTACAGAGCGTGGTTTTCCTGCTCCGGGCAACAAGAGTGTGCCAAAAATGGCATCATCCAAAGCGGTACCTGCCACCGCCGGAGAGCCTTTAAGCCCAAACAAGCCATCCTTGCCATTGCCAAAATCAAAGCCTTGCAAAGAGTTGCGTTGAATGCGCAGCGCTGAAAAAGCGGGTACAGCACCTCCAAACTGGGAGTCATCCATGTACAAGGCCAGCTCTGGGTTGTAAAAATATTCGTCCAATACAACATCCGTCAGTTCGTCATAAGGCGTAAGCCGGTTCCAGTAGTCCTTGTTGCCAATTGGTATAACCACCTCATTTGTCAGCGGCATTCCAATTCTGGAAACCTGAATCCATGCCCCTGAATCGTTGGGCGCGCCCCCGTTGGGTTGTAAAGTACGGGTAGCCTGCCGACTTGCGGAAGCCCATACGCCAATGGTGTAATCTCCATCCAGAATGCTGCTTGGAGTACCCGGTGCACCTGCTTTGCGCAAGGTAGCTATCGGAACCTGAATTGCGATGGAGTGCACATTGAAAAAGCCTAGACCGTCGCGTGGCTGACCAGCTTGCCGTGGCATATCGCCAAGGTCGAACACACCGCCCAGGTCCACAAAAAAGGGATCGTCGGCCGGGCCGCAATAAACCTTCTCGCCTGTGGTCGCCGTCATAATGGAGGATGCGATGAGTGTTTCGTAGCTGGTGTTCAGTCCGACACCCGATTCAATAGAACGCGGGCCGATATTGGGCGGCGGCACTTTTCCATTGGTTACGATGGCCGTAAAAGTTACTCCGCCATCAATACTGCGCTCCAGGGTGTAGGTCGTTTTTAGGTTTTCCTGGCCCAGGCGAATGTTGAAAAAAGTGCTTGGGTCTTGATTTACACGGGTGAACGTGAAGCGATAAACAATCTCATCGCCCGGCTTTGCAGCGTCGTTGTCAATGTGGATCTCGTATCGGATGTTTTCCCCAAACGTGTAATAGTTTGGTCCGCCAAAAGCGAACTCGCCCGGAATGTAATTCGCAATAAGCGTGATGCTGTTAGGATCGTCTGGGCTTCTAAAAGCGTAGAGATCCGTGTTGTCTGCCAATGGGTCGTTGGCAATAAGGGGCGCTTCCCGATGGCTGGAGGCATACAATGCCGAGCAGCACAGCCAAAAGAAGGCCAACATGGAAGCCGAAGAAATGCTTCGTTTCGTGAATTTGGTCATGAATAGTTTTTTTTGTTAAAAAATGAATAAATAATTGGGCTCTAAAACCAGCCAGGTTTACTTACGCATTTTTTTACGTTTTGGATTTTTGTTTGATGATCTGCTTTCAAAACCTGGGGGCGTTGTTCCCAATAAGCCTGGCTAACCTGAATTTGGGTGCTGGCAATCCTGATAATTGCCGGAGGGTACAACGCTTTCTTGACCATGCCCGCCATAAGCATTGAAATACAAATTGAGGGCAAACGATTCGAGAGATTTCCCAACCTTTGTGCCCGTATCACCCATTTTTCATGGCAAAAAAAATCCTTCAATTCCTCCTTTTTCTCGGTCTCGGTGTCAGTATTATGGCTTGGGTGTTCAGCAATCAGAATGCCGCCTTCCAGGAACAATGCCGTTTGGACGGCATTCCTGGCGACCAGTGCAGCCTTAGCGACAAATTATGGAACGACTTTTCTACCGTGAACCTGTGGTGGATAGGAGTAGTATTAGTGGCATTTACCGTGAGCAATATTTTCAGGGCATTGCGTTGGCAAATGCTCCTTGCGCCTATGGGCCATCGAGCCGGATTTGCCAATGCTTTGTTTACCATATTGCTAGGCTATTTTGCCAACCTCTTTTTGCCTCGAATGGGCGAGGTGGTTCGAGCAGGCTCACTTGCTCGCTATGAAAAAATACCGATGGAAAAAGTGATGGGTACTCTGGTTATTGACCGGCTTATGGATTTTTTATGCCTTGGCAGCGTGGTCGGGCTTGCTTTTTTGTTGGAAGGCGACACACTTTGGACCTTTTTTGCCCAGCGAAAAGAAGGCGAAACGGGTGGGGGATTGTTTCAAAATCCGTGGATATTGGGCTTTTGGGCCTTGAGCGCGTTCGGGTTGCTTATGATTTTTCTTTTGCGCGAAAAACTTGCCCAAATGCCCCTTTTTCAAAAAATCGGAAAACTTATAAAAGGATTTTTAGATGGCTTGAAAAGCGTTTTCAAACTCAAAAACCCGGCTTTGTTTATTGCCTATTCGGTTGGGATTTGGCTGATGTTTTACCTTCAATGCTGGTTGAGCCTCAAAGCATTCCCGCCTACTGACCATTTGGGAATGAGTGCCGCGCTCATGGTATTTGTATTCGGCACTTTGGGATTTGTAATTCCTTCGCCGGGCGGCATGGGCACTTATCATGCGCTGTGCATTGCGGGACTGACACTCTATGGCATTGGCGGCAGCGATGGGTTTTCTTATGCCAATATTTCCTTTTTTGCTGTACAGATATTTTATAACTTCATCGCAGGATTGTTGGCCTTATGGCTGCTGCCGAGG
>JBJXGO010000022.1:0-4333 GCA_046160345.1 Saprospiraceae bacterium | reverse complement strand
GAGAGAAAATAGGAATATCCGTCAAAAAAAGTACCCTGGTAATAGCCCTCCTGCCCCCAACGTCTACTGCCGGAAGCGCTTACGGCCCATCCACCTGGCATGAGTCCGGTATTCATGGTCAGCATTACTCGGTCGGTGTAGGTACGGTTTGACTTGGCATAGCTGGCGCGAACTTGCTTGCGTTGCACGGAAGCGCGGGTGTCCAGGCGGGTGGCTCCGCCAATTTCTGAAAATGTATATTCTGCAGGTGCAAGCCCAATGCTGCTTTCGCGGTTACGCAATACGTCATTCAAGCCGCCGATTTCGCCATAAAAAGCGAAACCGGTTTCAGGGTCATTGATGCTGACATTGTTGAGAAATAATGGAAAGTGTTCCGAATCGTAGCCGCGTTCGCGGAAACGGAAATTATTCCATGCAAATCCTGAAACTTGCTGAAATACATCGCGGCTGGCATTGAGCAGGTTGGCTACTTCGCCTGAACCTTCGGTTTCAGCTTCGGCCTCTTCCAGGGTAATGGTCGGGATATCAGTCACGGTAGGCCTCGTCACCGCGTTGGGATCTCGCATTAGTGCCATTGTTTTAACGACATCTTTGCCACCTTGAACGGTTACAGGAAATTCATCCGGCAAATACCCGTTGGCGGTTACTACCAGCGTATAATTGCCGTCAGGTACGTTTGAAACAGAGAATTCACCGTCCTTGTCGGTAGCTGCAATTTTGCCTGTACCGGAAATAACGACCGATGCATCAACTAAGGGAGTACTGTAATAAACATCTATTACATTTCCTTTAATCGTGGCATTTTGCAAATAAGCTACCTGAGGGGCCAATAGCAATACGATAAAAGTGAGGAATTTTTTAATCATCCAGTTTGGAGTGATTTAGAGATGAATGATAAACCTGACTGTTTTATCAAGAATAAGAAGTAGCCAGGCAGGTGTCGGTTGGGACGACGGAAGAGAGCGATGTGGATGAACCTGCTTTTCAGGGAGAATGTGTAATTATGGGCAAACCCACCTTCACCTTAAATGGCTATGGCAAGTAAACGGCTAAAAACGCGGCCAAAGGTAGGGCAAGGGCATGTTTGGTAGGAGGTTAATTTTAGGTTTAGTGACTACATTTCTGGCATATAAAATTAACAAGCATGAGCCATCCCGAATTTTGCGGGCTCTTCTGCCATTTTCGGAGTTTTACAGACAGCACCCAAAACGTCGGTAGGCTTTTCTGCGTTCACGGTTAAAATGATAGAACTCTGCAGAAAACAACAAAACATACCCGCTGGAATCGGGCGCCCGGTACACTTGGTGGACTTAGAGCACGATCGATCAAATCTTCTTGCCCTTCATAGCCTCTCTGATATTTACGTCGAGCGCGCGATGTGCGAGCGGCGCGGTGTACTCGTTGAGGGTTTCCATAGCGCCCAGAATTTGATCTTTGTCAGAACCTGCTACTGCGTCACGTAGGGTGGTGAGCAGTGCGCGGGTTTTGCTCTGCTCTATTTCTGACAGAATAGCAGCATTTTGGACCAGGAATTTTTCGCCAGAAAGGAGGATGTTGTTGGCTTCATTGCGGGCTTCGAGCAGGCCACGCGCAGCAATGTCAGATTCGGCATTTTGAATACTGTCGATCAACATCAATGCCATTTCCTCCTCGCTAATACCATAAGTTGGGCGAATCTGGACCTGTGTTTCAAGGTTGCTGCGAAGTTCGCGGGCACGAACAGTTAGGATTCCGTCAGCATTTAAAATGAACTGGATATCTATTTTAGGCAATCCTGCAGGCATAGGCGGAATATTGCTCAGGATGAATTCGCCCAGTTTCCGGTTGTGCGCTACAAGGTCGCGCTCCCCTTGGAACACGCTGATTTTCAGGTTTTTCTGACCGTCCACACTGGTAGTGTACTGGCGCCCGGCTTTGGTCGGAATTTTGGAGTTTCGGGGGATGATGGCGTCCATCAAACCGCCTACGGTTTCAATGCCAAGAGAAAGTGGGGTTATGTCGAGCAGCAGGATGTCTTGCTGGTTGCCAGCCAGCACGTCGGCCTGAATAGCGGCTCCGAGCGCAACAATTTCATCGGGATCTACCTCGTCGAAAACGGGTTTCCCGAAAAATTCAGCTACCCGCTTTTTAACCAATGGTACTCTGGTGCTGCCTCCTACCAATACTACCTGTCCGATCTGTTCTTTGGAAAGTTTTGCGTCGAGCAGGACGTTACGGCAGCAGTCTAAAGTGCGATTGATGAATGGCTCAATGAGTGATTCAAATTCTGTACGGGTGAGGCGAAGAAGAGTCGAACTTTCCGAAAGTTTTAAACTTTCGGAAAGTTGCGATTCGAAGCAATCAGTTGTAGAAAGTTCTTTTTTGGCGCGCTCGGCCAGCAAACGAATGGTTTGTCCAAATTTCGGGTCAGCAGCCAGATCCTCCCGGCTGCGCCCCATTTGTTCCAAAAAGAATTCCACGATTGCACGGTCAAAATCGTCACCTCCCAGAAAGGTGTCTCCATTTGTAGAAAGCACTTCATAAATACCGTCCTGTATTTGAAGAATGGATATGTCAAAAGTGCCCCCGCCGAGATCATAAACAGCAACAGCGCCTTCTACACTAGGGGGAGCGGCCAAAGCTGCTGCCGTTGGTTCGTTCACAATACGCAGCACATCCAGCCCGGCCAGTTTGCCCGCGTCGCGGGTGGCTTGACGCTGGTTGTCGTTGAAATATGCAGGGACCGTGATGACGGCTTTTTCGATGAATTGGCCGAGTTCGGCTTCTACACGCGTTTTCAATTCCTTGAGGATCAATGCACTGAGTTCCACCGGGCTGTAGAAACGATCTTTGACACGGATTTTCACCAAAGAATCAGTATCGTCGTCAATGATTTGGTAGCCAAAAAAGTCGCGGTTCTCCTGAACATCCCGGAACGATTTGCCCATAAGGCGTTTGACCGAAAATATGGTATGAGCGGGGTCTGTGATCAATTTTTCCTTGGCTGTGTCGCCCACGATAATATCGCCGTTTTCGGCAAAATGTACTACGCTGGGCACAAGAGCGCTCTGCCCGTCCTTTCCCTTTACCGTATAAGGCAGGCCGTCTTTGATAAATGCCACCAGGCTATTGGTAGTGCCCAGATCAATGCCTACGATGAGGGGTTTGGGCGTTTCGACGGAGCCGTCTTTTAGGTTGATAGAAAAAGTTGCCATGGATTTGTTTCAGAAGCCGCAAGGTACGGCGAGGGCATAACGCAAAATTGGGGACTGGGTTCAAATAGTTGGGGGGTGCCGCTCCGATGGCTCCTTGTAATATTATTTATTCTTTCCCACCTGGGCTAGGCAAATCCCATTTCCATTGCATCGCAGCCAGTCGTACGCCCACCACAGTTACTACCGAAAGCGTAGCAGCCCAGGGTGCCGCCATTTCCCAAGCAGAAAATGCGAAATACAACGCACCGCCCAGCAGTGAAGCCGATGCATAAATATCCTTGCGGAACACTAGCGGGATCTCATTGAGCAAAACATCGCGCAATACCCCACCAAAACAACCCGTAACCATGCCCAGTGCGACACAAACTAAGGGGCTCAGTCCTGCTTCCAATCCGCGCTGCAGTCCGACCACCGTAGCAAATCCTAACCCGATGGCATCGAAAATGGCAAGCGTTCGTGGAAAAAACTGCAAATACTTGCGGAAAAACAGCGTGATGAGGTATGATGCGAAGACAACCGCAATGGCCTGCTGGTCTTTCATCCAGGCTACGGGCGTATTGCCGATCAGGATGTCGCGCACCGTACCACTGCCAACTGCCGTTGCAAAGGTGAGCACCAGCACTCCGAACACGTCGAGGCGTTTGTTGAGCGCAGCCAGGGCGCCAGAGATGGCGAAGGATGCTGTGCCGAGGTTGTCCAGGAGTTGAAGGAGGAGCATGAAAGGAAAGTTTATGGGGCAAAGATTTGGGAAAAGTGATTACTTTTGTCTGACATAATTCAGTTATGTTATGAATGTAACACTTCAATTAGTATCTCCTGAAGACCTTCAGGTTCTGCTCCCACTGCTGGAGAGGCTTCATATTTCTTATCAGATTGGGCAGTCTAATGCCGAACCCAACCGCTTGAAAAAGAAAATTCCGAAAGGTGTGAAATTGACAGAAGCGGAACTACAAGAGCGACTTATCTATCTTGCTGAAGGGCGTACAGAGCGCTCGTTACCCAATCGTTGATATGAAACTACTTGACAGCAATATCTTCACATATGCTGCTTCTGTAGCGCATGACTATTTGCATCCGCTTTTGGAGGATGAGCAAAATGGCTGTTCAATTATTGCTTGTATCGAAGTCTTGGGTTTTCT
>JBJXGO010000021.1:0-23610 GCA_046160345.1 Saprospiraceae bacterium | reverse complement strand
GTCTCACTCGAAGTGAGACCCTCACTTCGAGTGAGACCCTCACTTGACGGACAAAAAATAATTCCGACCTTGCCGGATAAAATAATTTCAGGCCATGCGTACAATAACCCTCCTGTTTTTCAGCCTTTACCTGCTGTCATTCTCCCAAACCCATGCCCAACTGCCCAAGATCTTCGACGCTTTCCAATGGCGCTGCATCGGCCCGCACCGGGGCGGACGCACGGTAGGGGCGGTTGGTGTGCCACAACAACCCGGCACTTTTTATATCGGTGTAAACAACGGTGGTGTTTGGAAATCAACGGACTATGGTCGGGTCTGGGTACCCATTTTCGACGACCAGCCAACAGGTTCTGTGGGCGATGTGGCCGTAGCACCCAGCGACCCGAAGGTAATCTACGTGGCCAGCGGAGAAGGACTTCAACGGCCCGATCTAAGTGTAGGCAACGGCGTTTACCGCTCATCCGATGCCGGTAAAACCTGGACGAATACCGGCCTGCGAGATGGCCTGCAAATTGGCGGCCTGGCCATCGACCCTGGCAACCCTGATCGGGTGTTTGCTGCAGTATTGGGTCATCCGTACGGCGCCAATACCGAACGGGGAGTTTACCGAACCAAAAACGGGGGCAAAAGCTGGGAAAAAGTCAAGTATATTGATGAAAACACCGGCGCGATACAAGTAACCATAGACCCTAAAAATCCGCAGATCGTGTACGCCGATTTTTGGGCCAACCGCCTCGCACCCTGGGAAAATGGAACATTCGGCGGCCCTGGATCAGGCCTGTGGAAAAGCACCGACGGCGGGGATTCCTGGAAACAACTGACCAAAGGCTTGCCAACCACAGAACAAGGATTAGGTCGCATCGGATTTTGCATCTGCCCTACCCTACCTTCCCGGCTTTACGCCACGGTGGACTGTGGCGAAGGCACTGAAAATGCGCAAAAATACAGTGGAATTTACCGTTCCGACGATTCAGGAGCAAGCTGGTATCGTACTAATGCCGACCCCCGGCTCTGGGGCAGGGGCAGTGATTTTGCAGAGATCAAGGCCGACCCAAAAAACCCGGATATCGTATATTCCGCTAATGTGGTCACCTGGAAAAGCACCGATGGCGCCAAAACCTGGCAGGCCTTCCGCGGCGCACCCGGTGGCGACGATTATCACCGGATCTGGATCAACCCAACCAATCCTGACATCATGCTGCTTGCCAGTGATCAGGGCGCCATCATTACAGTCAACGGTGGGGAAACATTCAGCAGCTGGTACAATCAGCCTACGGCACAGTTTTACCATGTCAGCACCGACAATGCCTTCCCTTACAATGTTTATGGCGGTCAACAGGAAAGCGGTTCCGTCGGCATCAGCAGTCGGGGGAATGATGGTCAAATTACTTTTCGGGAGTGGCATCCCGTAGGCGTGGAGGAGTACGGTTATGTGGCGCCCGACCCTTTGGATCCGAATATTATTTATGGGGGGAAAATCACCAAATACAACAAGCTCACCGGCCAAACACAAAATATTAGCCCTGAAGCTGTGCGCAGCAGCAGGTACCGGTTTATCCGGACAGCCCCGGTTTTATTTTCTCCCGTGGATCCGAGATGCCTTTATTTTGCAGGGAATGTGCTCTTTAAAACAAAAAACGGAGGACAATCCTGGGAAGTGATCTCCCCTGACCTGAGCCGCGAATCCTGGGATGTCCCACCCTGTGTGGGCGTATTTAGCGTTGAGGCCGAAAAAACGAAACGCCGACGAGGTGTGATCTACGCTGTGGCGCCTTCTCATCAAGACACGAACACGATCTGGGCAGGTACCGACGATGGCTTATTGCATATTACCCGTGACGGAGGCAAGAACTGGACCAATATCACTCCACCCGATATGACCGACTGGAGCAAAGTCTCCCAACTTGATGCCGGGCATTTTGACAACAACACCTGCTACGCAGCCATCAATCGCATTCGGCTCGACGACCTGCGCCCGCACATCCTGCGCACCCACGACGGTGGAAAATCCTGGCAGGAGATCACCACAGGAATTCCTGACAATGAACCTGTTAATACGGTTAGAGAAGACCCTCAGCAAAGAGGGCTGCTCTACGCCGGCACCGAAAATGCCGTTTATGTATCCTTTGATGATGGCGATCATTGGCAATCATTAAGGTTGAATATGCCCGCAACGAGTATCCGGGATCTGGTGGTAAAAGATGATGATCTGGTAGTGGGTACGCACGGGAGATCGTTTTGGATCCTGGACAATATCACGCCATTAAGACAACAGGCCATCGCCATGAATAATGAGGAGCTGATCCTCTTTAAACCTCAGGCGGCGTACAGGGTGCGTTGGAACATGAATACCGACACGCCCTTGCCACAGGAAGAACCTGCCGGGCAAAATCCACCGGATGGAGCCATGATCGATTATTATTTACCTCAGGATGCCCGAAATATTAGCCTGAAGATCACGGATATGAATGGCGCTGTATTGCGCAAGTACAGTCCCACAGACCCCGCTCCTGATGTGTCCGGTGTTAATATTCCACTTTATTGGGTACGGCCCCATCAGTTACTTTCAGGGAAAAAAGGATTCCACCGATTTTGCTGGGACATGCGCTATGACCCGATTGTGGGAAGAGACCCGGAGTTTCCTATTTCTGCTATTTACGGCCAAACCGCACCCCTTATCCATGCGCCCTGGGTGTTGCCAGGCACTTACAAAGTGCAACTGGAAGTGGATGGTAAAATTTACCACCAATCGATCAAGATAATGATGGACCCAAGGGTAAAGACGAGTATGCTGGACTTGCAACAACAATTTGATCTATCGGTGCGTGCTGGAGGAACCTCTTTTTGGGTTGAACAAGCCTTGCTGGATATTGGAAAAACCCTGGAATATATCCGGAAAGCAGCGCTAAAAATGAAAGGCCCTGAACTGGAGGATTTGAAACAAAGAGAACTGTCTTTAATGGAATTGTACAGATCCGGCCAGAATCTGCTCAACCGATCCGCTGCAATTTTCAATATTCTACAGGAAACCGACATGCCCCCCACAAACCAGACAGCACAGGCAACAGAAAATATTAAAACCGAATACAGCGATTTTAGAAGTGCCCGATCTCGATGGACCATTACGAATGGCCCCTGGACCCTTGATCTAAAAAAAATTATCGAATTTGAAGAAGCACCGCCCAAACTTTCACCAGACAAACACCCTGATCCAGAAGCAGCTGGATTTGATCCGCTTTTCAGTACCGATCTCTCCAATGCTGATTTCCCAAAAGGCATCTGGAGCCTGAATGCAAATGCTGAACTCACTGCCTCGGAAGACCATTGCATTTTCACCAAAAAAATGTATAAAAATTTCGTGCTCGACCTTGAATTCAAAACCGCCGAGGGTACCAACTCCGGTGTTATTGTTCATTGCTCGGACCCAAACAACTGGATACCCAATTCCGTGGAGATCCAGATTGCCGACGACTACTCCAAGGAATGGAGCAAAGCGGACCCGACATGGCAATGCGGCGCTATTTTCGGACATCTGGCCGCAGGAAAAAGGACGGTGAAACAGCCCGGCGAATGGAATCGCTACACCATCACCTGCCAGGGCCGACTGATCTGGGTGGTGTTGAACGGCGAACTGGTCAATTACATGGACATGAGTCGCTGGCTTTCAGGCAGCCAAAACCCCGATGGCTCAGCCATACCTTCCTGGCTTTCAAAACCTTTTGCCACGCTGCCTCTGGAAGGTCATATCGGATTTCAAGGAAAGCATGCCGGGGCGCCGATCTGGTTTCGGAATGTGCGGGTGAGGGAGTTGTGAGCCTTGCCCGCGAGTAACCAAGCCATGGCTGAGTTGTCTTCCTGACGGGATCTGTCCGCTCTACGGACGCTTTGGATGGGTACGTGCACGATTGGGAATTCTTTTTTGGGGCAAATACTCGAGACCAGTGATTCAACGAAAGTCCTTTTGCATACCCGAGATACCAAGCCATGGCTGAGTTGTCTTCCTGACGGGATCTGTCCGCTCTACGGACGCTTTGGAAGGGTGCTTGCACGATTGGGGTTTTCTTTAGGGGAAAGCACTCAGGCAAAGCGCACTTAGAGCGGACAGGTCCCGTCAGGAAGACAACTCAAGAAATGCCTGGTAGTAACAAATACGAATTCTAATGTCTCCAATCAAGGATCATCTCCGATCTTAGGCTCAGTTGGAGGCCATGCACCGCAAATAAACGCATTGAAAAACTTCCAATCCGGGTTTGCTTCGTCAATAATTCTGTTCTTTTTCTCGCGCAACAATTTCTTGATTTCCTTCTCGCGGGTCAATGCATTATTTACATATTGATACCATTCATAGTAGACAAGATTGTAGCAATAATTCCTACCGGCAAAAGTTTCTGGTTTACCTCGGTTTTGATAGTGTTCAATAATTCGACGACTCAAATTGTTCGTTATACCAACGTAAAGTACTGTTTTTTTCCAATTTGACAGGATGTAAACCCAGTAGTTGTGTTCTTTTTTCATAATGGTTGTTATTGGTTCTGAAACGTTTATAAAAGTACTGAAAATTTCTCCAATAATTCAAGGGGCTTACCTTGATCTTTAACTTGCCAGACCACCACTGGGTAACCAAACTATAGTTGAGTTGTCCTCCTGACGGGACCTGTCCACTCTACGGACGCTTTGGATGGGTACGTGCACGAATGGGGTTTTCATTTTAGGGCGAGCACTCAGGCAAAGCGCACTTAGAGCGGACAGGTCCCGTCAGGAGGACAACCCAGGAGAAGCTTGGGATTTGTGCTTGGGCTTAGGAGATTTCCTGTTAAGGCGAGCACTTAGGCAAAGCGCACTAAGAGCGGACAGGTCCCGTCAGGAAGACAACCCAGGAGAAGCTTGGGATTTGTGCTTGGGCTTAGAAGATTTCCTGTTAGGGCGAGCACTCAGGCAAAGCGCACTTAGAGCGGACAGATCCCGCCAGGAGGACAACTCAGCTATAGCATGGGATTATAGCATGGGCAAAGGCATAATATTCCATCAATTGCGCAATGCTTTGGGCGTTTTGCCAATTTCCTCCTGAAACATACGGGCAAAATAACTGGGCGCGTTAAATCCTGTGGCCCACAAAATGTCCATAATGCTCATTTCTGTACTCTGCAACAGGTTTATTGCTTTGCGCAAACTAACAGTTGTCATCTTCTTGCACCTCGAAGCGTTCAGCGCATCGCCTGCCCGTCCGATTTCGAACACCCCCGTTCAGGTTCGGACGCCTTTGAAACAAAAAAACATCTTAAATCTCTGATAAACAATATCTTGCAAATATGGCCTGTGATTTGGGCATAAGCCTTATCAAGCTCATTTTTAAGCCGCCGCAAAGTGGGGGAGTGCTCAGAAATGTGTGGCACACCTAAACCAGCGTATTGAAAATCAAGGTGGTAGTAAAGGTGTGCCACACTTTTCTGAATACTCCCATTCAAAAACCATTATCAAACGATAATATAGTAGGCTATGTACCAAAATTATTTCAGGATCGCCTTCCGCAATCTGATCAAAAACCGGCTTTACACTGCCTTGAATATCTGTGGTCTGGCAATTGGTGTGACAGCCTGCATGCTCATTTTATTGTTCGTGGCGCAAGACCTCAATTGGGATCGCTGGAATCCGCTTGCCGAACGAATTGTGCGCCCGACGTATGAGATCAGGATTGACAAATTCAATGAAAACCATGGCAGCGTGGATGCTTTGGTTGGCCCGGAAGCAGCCGAAGCCCTACCGGAAATTCAGGCCTGGTGCCGGATACGAAACGGCGGTCACTGGGATGCCCGCCTTGATGGACAAACAGTGCAAAACAAGCTGGAAGAAAAAGTGCTCCTGGTGGACAGCAGTTTTTTCAAGATTTTTCCTTTGAAGGTCATTGCTGGAAACGCAAATCAATGCCTGAGTCAACCGGGGATGGTAGCCTTGTCCAGGAGTAGGGCAATACATTATTTCAAAGTTGCCGAGAAAGCTTTGGGACAAACGCTGATCCTTGGGAAAACAGGCCAAAGCCATCAAGTGACCGCAGTTTTTGAAGATATCCCTGCCCATACCCATTTCCACGCTGATCTGCTGCTGCCGCTTACCGGTAACGAGGAAGTAAAAAACACCGCTCCATACTGGGGCTACAATAATCAGTTTTTCACCTACTTTCTGCTGCAAAAAGGGGTAAACAAGGCCAGCTTTGCCAAAAAATTTAAATCCCTGGCCAGTCAAAAAGTGAGTCTCCTGCTCAAAGATCTGTTCGCCACTTCTACAGCCGAATTCGAGCGATCCGGACAACGGGCCCGCTTCGATCTACAAAACCTGACAGATATTCACCTGTATTCGGCCAAGCAATCGGAGCTTGAAGCCAATGGCAACATTCGCTATGTCTGGATCTTCGGCGCCATCGCTTTTTTCATTCTGCTCATCGCCTGCATCAACTTCATGAACCTTTCCACGGCTCGTTCTGCCGGGCGGGCACGCGAGGTGGGTGTGCGTAAAGTTTTGGGCAGCTCTCGCATGGCCCTGGCAGGGCAATTTTTAATGGAATCAGTACTGTTGTCGGCCTTTTCAATAGCCCTGGCTGTAGGTTTGACAGCGGCGGCCTTGCCTGATTTTTGTGCGTTGGCGGGGCGTGAACTTTTTATTCCCTGGAGCAGCCTGGTCTTCTGGTCTTGCTTACTGGGCGGCACGATCGGAGTGGGGTTGCTGGCAGGTATTTACCCGGCTTTTTTTCTTTCAGCCTTCAATTCAATTAAAATACTGAAAGGGGCTCGTTTAGGGGCTTCGGAAGGTAAAGCCAGTTTTTTTCGCAATGGTTTGGTGGTATTCCAATTTGCTGTTTCAACTGCATTGATCGTTTCTACCTTCCTGGTTTACAATCAGTTGCAATTCATGCAACAAAAAAATCTTGGATTCGACAAAAGCCAGGTGCTTCTTGTTGACAATGCAAATGTGCTGGGCGACCAGGTGAATGTGCTGAAAGCCGGGATGCTGCAAAACACCCTGGTGGAAAGCGCCACCAGGACAAATTATCTTCCAATGCCTGATCGCTATAGGGAGAACTGTATCCTTTCGCCCAAGCGTGCCAACAGTGATGCCGACAAGGTGCTGCAACGCTGGCGGGTGGATGCCGATTACGTCCGTACACTCGGTATGGAAATCAAATCAGGTCGTGATTTTGACCCGGCCCGTTTGACAGACAGTACAGCCATTCTCATCAACGAAACTGCGGCCAGAGAACTCGGTTTTACCGATCCCATTGGACAAAAACTCTACACCTCCAGAACAAAAGCCGTTAACTCAAAATCTGAAGACTTTGAAGAGTTAACCATCATCGGCGTACTGCGCGACTTTCACTTTGAAAGCATGCACCAAAACATTGGTGGTCTGTGCTTGCAACTGGGGAATACCAGTGGTGCGCTTAGCCTCCGAATAAAACCTCAGAATGCGGCGGCAGTAATTGCAGATTTGGAACAAAAATGGCAGACTATGATGCCCAATAGTCCGCTGGAGTACCATTTTATGGACGAAACATTGAACAGAATATATGCCTCTGAACAACGCATAGGTCTGATCGCTTTCATTTTCGCTGTGTTATCCATTTTGGTGTCTTGTTTGGGCTTGTTTGGTTTAGCCGCATTTACTGCTGAGCAGCGCATCAAAGAGATCGGGGTGCGAAAAGTGCTGGGGGCATCGGTTGGCTCGGTGGTCGCGCTGCTCAGCAAGGATTTTCTGAAACTTGTATTGCTGGCTATTGTGATTGGCAGTCCGCTTGCCTACTATTTTATGCAACAATGGCTATCCGATTTCGCCTATCGTATTGATATTCAGGCAAATGTGTTTATTGCGGCGGCTTTGGTCGCTGCAGTTATTGCGTTTTTGACGGTGGGTGGGCAGAGTTTGAGAGCGGCCTTGACAAACCCGGTGGAAAGTTTGCGTTCTGAATAGAGCAAACGCTTATTTATTAAAGTACTTTACATGATCCTCTGTCAAACCCATCTTTTGGAGGTGTTTTGCCAACTTAGAAGAAGCCTCACCGCCTTTTTTGGCATGATGCAAGAGTGTGAAACCATGTGGGCCATGCGCATGGAGCAGTTTGGGATATTTCTGCAACATCTGTTTTACCATTGCAGTCTCGCCCAACATGGTGAGGACGAAAATATCGGCCCGCGCGCCATTTTCCAATAAAAACAAGGCAAAATCACGATGCCCCATGTGCCCTGCTGCCCCGATGGCAGTTTCAAAATCACCATCTCCCCAATCCCATGCTGCATTTATGATGTGAGGGTATTCGGCCAGAATTGCCTTTCCCCGGTCAAAATCGTTGTGGGCGACCTTGACAAATTCATTTACGGCAGTAGCCGGGATCGGGTCTGAAGCAATAGCGGGTTTGATTTTCCAAAGAGTTGGCATAAAAGCAAAGGCAGGGGCAAAACCTGCCAGATTACCCAAAAATCTTCTTCTGTTTAATTGTTGCATGTGCTCAATTTTATAGTGATTTGAAAGTAGAATGAATTGCTCTAAAAGTTTGAATCATTTCATAACCAGGCGATTGTGAAGATTTACAATACTAGATGTTTTCTCGCAGATGTTACGCAGATAACTCACACAGATGTTACACAGATATTATCTGCGTGACATCTGTGTGAGTTATCTGCGTAACATCTGTGTGAAATAATAATTTCCTGCAATATAGTGAATCTTGCATAACTCGACTTTTTCTCGCAGATGTTACGCAGATTTTAAACGCAGATGTCACGCAGAAAATATCTGTGTGAAATCTGTGTGAGTTATCTGCGTAACATCTGTGTGAAATAAAAATTTCCGGCAATATAGTGAATCTTGCACTATCAAAACCTCTTTTCGACGACTAACGTGCTAATATCTGCAATGCAAAGAGGCAAGAAACCCAATAAAGTTGCACGGCACGAATATAGCAAGAATGGACAAACTTCGAAAATTGATTTCAAGCAATTTTGCAGATCAATATTCAATTCGTATAGCTATGAAATCTGCTCCACTTTGGCTTGCTCTTTTCCTTTGCAGCCTTCTCTCTGATCTATCCGCTCAAACGGACGAAAATAATCTGCCCTCAGAAGCCTTTTTCATGATGCATCCGGATCTGGCAAAATGGGGGACGTTTTTTCAAGAAAACTATTTTTCCAAAGGGTATGCACCAGACTCTTTGGGTGAGGGACCGGGACATCTCCCCTGCACTAGATTTTGGAATGGCGTCGATGATAAGGGGCAAAATGTGCAACCAAGTGTGTATATTGTGCGGTTGATATTTGGAAGCGAATTCGCAGCAAAAAAGATAATTTGGCAATAATTTAACCCCAAAAAAGCATGGTGATAGATTTAATCGACTGACTGCAAATGACATATCTAAATACACAATCATGAAGAAATATTCAATTGCCCTATTGGTTTTTGGAGAATCCGGCTCAAACAGGAACGCCCTTACAGAAGAAAAATACAAAGGCCTTGCATCGGCTTTTGCAGCTAAGGGATTTCAGGTTGATTCTGTTCTTTACAATGATCTAATAGCGGATAGGTTGGCAAAGACCATGCTTATTTATGATGCAATTCTTGTTTGGGTAAATCCGATCGAACAAGGTAATGACCGAAAAAAACTGGATGCGTTGTTGATTGAGCTGTCAAATAAAGGATGTATTGTTTCTGCTCATCCAGAAGTTATATTAAAAATTGGCACGAAAGACATTTTATATAAAACAAGGAAAACCGAGTTTGGAGGGAAAACAAAACTGTATCCAACTTTTGATGAATTTAAAATACAATTTTTTGACACGGACAAACCATCTCCTATAAGAATATTAAAACAATATAGAGGAAACGGAGGCATAGGAGTTTTTAAAATTGATACAACGGATTTCAAAATCAATAGAATAGGCATTACAGCTGCCGATGGCGATGCGGAAGAAAGAATAATATCGGAATCTGATTTTTTTGAAGAGATGAAATTTTATTTTGCCAATAATGGGATGCTGATTGAGCAGGAATGGAATCCAAATATCATTAACGGAATGGTCCGCTGTTATTTAACCGGGACCAAAGTAGTCGGATTTGGCTATCAGGAAATCAATGCCCTTTATCCCGATACGGAAAACAGGGGTAAGTCAAAAACACCCAACAAGCGCTTTTATTTTACTGAAGATTGTGGATTGTTTCAGGATCTAAAGAAAATAATGGAAACCAGTTGGGTAGCCCAGTTACAAGAAATCACCGCCATAGAAAATGAAAAAATGCCGATAATATGGGATGCTGATTTTTTCATCAATAAAATCAATACGGAAAACACCAGGGAAAAATACACACTATGTGAGATAAATGTAAGCTGTGTGTCACCATTCCCCGAAAGTTCCATCCCTTATATAATAGAAGCAGTAAGCAATAAAATTAACACACATGAAAACTAAAGGCATATTCATCCTCACGGTATTGATCCTGTCTTTTAGGGAAAGCACAATATCTGCCCAGCGGAATTTATACCCTCCTGGTCAAAAAACCGGATGGCCATTCCTACTCACAAAAAATAGTGATCCAGAAGTAAAGAACCAAGTTTCATTTTCAATTAGCTATGAATAAGATTTTTCCTCTTTTTGTCCTCCTTGCAGGAGGGATCCTATCCCTTTCAAATCTCGATGGGGCTTTTCCTGAAAATACAGGCGCACCGGGCGAACTTACCTGTGGCAGAGCACCCTGCCACAATGTGCCAAGCAACGCAGGGAATGCACTAATGTCTATTGAATACAGTGGCAACGGATTGAAATATTCAGCAGACAGTACCTATCAATTGACCGTAAAAATCTCCAATCAACAGACTTTACGCAACGGTTTTGAAATACTTGCACTCAACGCCAGCAATCAAAATACCGGCAGCTGGGTGCTTATTGAACCCGACAAAATGAAAATCATACCCGGAATTGGTTTGCCAAGCCGCAAATACGTGACCCACAAGGCTGCAGGAAATTTGCAAACCGAATGGAAGGTAGCATGGAAGGCGCCTTCATCAAATGTTGGCACTGTAACCTTTTACGCCTCTGTCAATGCCACAAACGACAACGGCATGATTACGGGAGACGAAGTTTATACCAAAAATCTGGCAGTTGCATTTTCACCGCTATCGGTAACGACTGAACCTGGAGCCTTCAGCAATTTTGGCATTGTTTCCGTGACAGCCAGCCAGCCAAGCCAAACCTTGCAAATCAGGTATTTTTTGAATCTGGTCGAAGAGGTGCGATTGGAGGTTTTCAATGTTTTAGGGCAAAAAATGTCCACCGTGTTGGCTGGAAAAGAATCGGAAGGCGAGCACCAAATGATTTGGAATGGCCTGACGGACAACGGATTGAGCGTGCCCTCGGGCGTTTATGTGGTTAGGCTTATGGCGGGCCGGAAAACATCCGCACGGAAATTTTTCTGGCCTTGAGGCTTAGGGAGCCTGTTTAAATTTTAGTGCCGAGGCGAAAGGGAGCAACTTTTCAGCGCGCGCCCGAAATCAACTTTAGTGCATTTCGCTTCAGATCATCATAAGCCCCATTGTTTTGGTTGCAAAAGACGACCAATGAAATGTCCTGGCCTGGGAAGTACCTAAATTCAAAATTCACTCCGCTAGCCGTTCCCCCGTGCCCGATGGTATGTTCCTGTGCGTGTTGTTCAAGGATGAACCCTAGTCCATAAGCTTGGGCATCCTTTACGCCAATTGTTTTATTCGTAACCATGTTTTTCAGCGTAGATGACGATACTAATTGATTGCTTTTCAATGCTTTACAAAATTTGGCTATATCATTGACGTTGGAATAGCAACCTCCAGCGGGAGAACCTTTGCCATTTTTGAACCGTTTGGCCAACTGCCATCCACCACCATCTTTCCGGGCATATGGCCAGGCAAAGGATTGGCTCGAATCGCTTTGGAGGAAGTAGCCACTTTGCTTCATATCTGCCTTGACCAGGATATTTTTTGAAATGTATTCATAATAATCCTGACCGCTCACTTTTTCAATGATGTAGCCTAGAAGCATAAAATTTGAATTTGAATAACTGAATTCTGTGCCAGGTTCAAAAAGGAAGCCTTCATTGTAAATTAAAGGCAAAAATTGATGCCAGTCCTTAAAATCAAACATTAAGGTCTCATTCTTTGAGGTCCAGTATTCGGCAATTCCGGAGGTATGTGACAACATTTGCTCCAGCGAAACCCGTACCGCCCACTCCTTTCTTGGGAAATCCGGGAGGTAGTCCGTTAATTTATCCGATAGTTTTAGTTTGCCCTGTTCCTGCAACTGCATAATGGCCAGCGCAGTGAACATCTTGCTGCCCGATGCCAACCCGAAGGATGTTTCAGCATTGATTTTGCGCAATTGTTCTATATTAGCATACCCCCAATGCTTTTCCAACAAAACAGTATCGTCTTTGGTGATGCGGATGCTTCCCGAAAGTCCGTTTTCTCTTTCCAGTTTTTCAATATACCCATTCAGCCAATCCAGGGTTTCGCGCTGCTCTATGCTGCCATTGGGCAAGGCAATTGGCTCGGCGACTTCTGCCACAAAAACCAGATTTGTGATCAAGTGAGGAGGGGAAGTATCAAGGTAAAATTGAAAATCAGACCACATAACGGCCCCTTTTTTACGCGCATATACGTGAAGCACATAGGAGGAACTGCCATTGGTTTTCTTAAATTCCAGTCGTTCAGCGTGGTGGTATTCCAATGGAGCAAAATTGTTGTGATGACGCAAGAAGGAAGCGGTCAGGCGGTCTATCCCGTTTTTTGCAATGGAAGCAGGAGCGTGGATTTCCTGTCCAATAAGTTCATGCACCTTGGGGTCAGAGGAGTTAATTGCAGTGACAAAGCGGCTCCCGATAAATTCGGGCGTGACCATTACGGTGTCTGATTGCGCACAAGCAGATTGAACCAAAAGCAAAGAAAAAAGAAACAGAAAGAGAGGTGATACCTCAAAAAAGAAACAACGTCTGGTCATATTTAGATGTGTTTATTAAACAGCGCAAATATCTCACCCTTCTAATTGGTGTGTTTGTCCAATCTTGCGAAAATCAATAATTCTTAGATGTTACTTTGTCCCATAGTTTCTGTCCTTTCGCTATAGAAATTTTTTATTCTAATGAGCAAAATTGTTACCTGGGCCTGCCCTGAAAACTTCCAAAGCAATTCTGGCCAAACCAATTACTTGCTTTATGCTGTCAATGTGATCCGTCACAAGCAGTTTATTAGCCCTTATTCAATAAAGTTCTGTTCTCAAGGTTCCATTCCTTATGTAATTGACAAGCAGAAAATTAGCGTTTCAGAAGGAAGTCTTCTCGTTACGAACAACGGATTGGAAATGGAATGTTTACCTTGTGATCCAGGTGTAAAAGCTTTGGTAATCTTTTTTACCAGCGAACTTTTGCAGGATGTATACCACAGCTACTGTTCCGATGAAAACACCTTGCTGGAAGATTGGAACCCCAGAGTTGATCCCATTAATTTTTTTCAGCACGTCCATCGGTATCCGAATCCCTTATTGGGGCAATTGAAAGTTTTGGAGCAGCGAATGGCTCTTTCAGATGCTTCCCACCATAATTTGCAACCCGATGTTTTTTACAACTTGGCAGAAAGCCTGTTGTTTTTGCAATCCGATATTTCAAAGCAAATCAATCGGGTAAATACCCGAACGCCTGCCACCCGTGAAGAGCTTTTTCGGCGATTGCTGACTGCCAAAGAATTCATGCATGACCATTGGTATTCTGAACTTACATTGGATAAAGTTGCTCGCCAGGCCTGTCTTTCACCTTACCATTTTCATCGAAGTTTTCAAGGTGTCTTTGGCCAGTCGCCCATGAAATGGTTTCGGCAATTAAAATTGAATAATGCAAAAGCCTTACTCGCTTCTGGACAAATGAATGTCACGCAGGTTGCGCTTTATTGTGGCTTCGCCGATGTGTTTTCATTTTCAAAAGCATTCAAGCGAACTTTGGGAGTATCCCCCTCTGTTTTAACTTTCAATATATAAAAAAGCCTCACCGACTTACGCCAGGAGGCTCCGAAAACAATAAACAGCAGGATAGTATCTTGAGTTTGGTTGATTGGTTACTGGTTGACTGGTTATTGGTTGACTGGTTACTGGTTATTCGTTAGTGGTCTCGAGTAACCAATCAACCAATAACCAGTAACCAATAACCAATCAACCAATTATACATTACTGATTTTGCGAACCACTTTATATAGCCGTGTGGTCTCGTTCACTTCTTCTTCGAAGGGGTCATTGTCAAAATAATTGGCTGAAATCATTTTGAGACGGACGGTACGGCCTCGGTTGTTCAAGATTTTTTGAACATATTTCACCCACACATTGCCATTGGACCGAACCGCATAGATTTCATTGTCGCGAACGTCATTGAGGTTTTCAATGGACTTGCACACCACAATATCTTGATTGCGAATGACTGGGTCCATCGAATTACCTTCGATCTGGAATGCCACAAGGCCGGTACCAGCCACCCCGGGGATGGAAAAAAAGGTATTGTCTTCCGAACTTTCAGCGCCAAGAGTAGCGCCGGCAAAGGCTCTGACTGTGGTGAACAGGATATTGCCCCCTCCGGTATTCGACATACGCTCGCCTGCTAATGCATCGCCAGGCGCATCAAAACCGAACGGATTGCCAATACCATGCAACAGCCATGCTTCGTTGATGTCGAATGCCCGGCAAAAGGAGGACGCTTGGCCATAGTCTATCACCCGTTTGCTGTCAGGATTGAGAAAGGCACGGATTATGTGGCCATAAGCCTTGTTGCCAAGCACACGGTCGGCTACGTCGCCTACTCCCTTGCCGCCACGGTCGTTTTTAACGATTGCGCCACGGTCTTCCAGGAGTTTGAAGGCTTGAATAAAACGTTTATTGAGGTCAATCCTATCTTCCTTAATCATGGTATGCAAGGTTTAGAGGTGAAATGTTGATTTTGAACTGCGGGTAATGAAACTTGTGTCCACAGTCTTTCGTGCTGCAAATTTCAAACAAAGAGTTTTTAAAAACAAATAATGTCAAAGATTTTTTTCAAAAAAACAACACTTTTTTTTAAACCTGCTATTTTTTCGTTTGAAAACCAGATATTTGCGCAGTTTTTGTCACAAAAATAATTTCAAACAAATGAGGGCTTGCCTGAAGCCTGAAGTATATTCCAGGCAATTGTTTGGAAATAGGGGCCGGGCCGAAGCCGGTTTTTTTCTTAAAAATTCAATTTGTTCGGATAGTTGGGCGATTGTTCGCCGTACTTTTGACCACAATATATGGGAACCATAATTTCACTCCTCAACCACAAAGGTGGGGTCGGCAAGACCACCAGCGCAATCAACATTGGAGCAGCCATGGTCGAACTGGGCAAGCGTGTGCTGCTCATTGATCTTGACCCTCAGGCCAATCTGACCATTTCGCTTGGCATTCCGCGGCAGAAATCAACTATTTATGAAGCGCTGCGCGGCGAAGGCGAACTGGTGCCTTATACGCACAAACCGGGCATGGATGTTATCACCTCTTCGCTTGATCTATCGGGGGCGGAGATGGAACTTATCAATGAAGCAGGCAGGGAGTATATTCTCCGCGAGCTGCTGGCACAAGTATCAGACGATTATGATTATGTGCTGATCGACTGTCCGCCTTCCTTAGGCTTGCTGACCTTAAACGCCCTTACCAGCAGCCGCTATGTTTTGATTCCACTTCAAACGGAATTTCTTGCAGTTCAAGGACTTGCAAAAATCAAACAAGTGATTGACAAGGTCAAAATGCGACTCAACAAACAACTCGACATGAGCGGTGTGATCGCTACCATGTACGATAGCCGAAGGGTGCTGAACCGCGATGTGGTGGATACGATACACAAGCATTTTGGTGAAAAGGTGTTTAAGACCTATATTCGCGACAATGTTGCTTTGGCCGAAGCGCCCGCTCAACGCAAAGACATTTTTGACTACAGTCCAAAAAGCCCTGGTGCTATAGATTACCTTGATGTGACCAAAGAAATTCTGGAAAGAATAGGGTGATAGCCTTTGAGCTTTTCGGTTCAGGCGGCTGACCAAGCGCAAACAACCAAAACATGAGTAAAAAACGATTTTCAGAGGGTTTGGACGACCTGTTCAGCAGCAGCCATCAGCAACGTGGCGAGTCGTTTGTGGATGCTATGGTGCTTACCACACCCGCTGCTACTGTAGGGCGAAAGGCACCCGGGCACAAATCCTTTGTGACTGACCTGGATTCGCTGTTACAGGAAGCCCTTGACGAAAGCCTTGAACGCTTTGAAGCCAACCAACCCGACTCTGTATCAGCCAGTTCAAAAACCAAGGCCACCAACACCTTGCGCACGCCCATGCGAAGCGGTTTGGATACGCTCATTCGCCAAACAATTGATGTTCAGGACTTTACCAACGATGAAAATTCTGGTAAAAAACGCCTTACGGTAGCGGTAGATCGTCCTAAACTGGAGAAACTCAAAACGATAGCACGACTTGAAAATGCTTATTTGAAGGATTTGCTCGTGGCGGTGCTAGACGAATATATTGAAGAATATACCCAGCAAAAAGGGCTGAACCTTTGAGCAGGCGTTTCAGGCCTTTTTCCAATACCGCCTCCATAGCCCCTTTACTACGATGAGGAGTACCAACGGCAGTACTGGCATGGGCATTTCCTGTGGCAACCATCTCCAAAATATTAGCAACAATAAGGCTGAAAGCGCTGCTACTGTGAAGTAGTTCTCGGTGGAACCAGTGCGCCTGGTACGCCAGAAAAACAAAAGGTGTGTAGGCCATGCCCAAAGGATATTGAGGTTGCCTTTGGTGGCAGAGTGGTCTGTAGCGAACCACAATAGTGCTATTACAAGTCCGGCAAGGCCGAGCACAAACCAAAAAATGGTATCGAAAACACGCTCTGTTCGCGGATTGGCCATACTGAGCAGTCCGATGACTGCAACAAAACACATGACTAAAAATGGCCGATCAAGCGGGCTGGGCTTGAAGGGGTATTTCCTGATGGGTGTTTCCGGAATCAAACGTTCGCTTTGGACCAAAGCAAGGCCATCGTTGGTTTTCGCCTTGGAAAAAACATTGTGCATATAATCTGGCAGGAACATATACTCAGAAATGTTTGCCTTATGGTCAGCTGGCAGGCCCAGCAACAGGTCAATGCCAAAATCCAGCCAGGGCTTTTCCTCAAGATAGGGCTGAAGCAACTGCCGCATGGTCGCCCCTTTAGGCATTACAGTGCTGTCCAGTTGAAGTTGATAAAAATAGGTCTCCTGTAGAATGTCCCGAATGCGGGTGGCACAGTTGTCGTAGAAAAAATCGTATTTGTAATACCGGTTTTCCTCTTTGTTGTTTTCCTGCAACAAATCAAATATGCGCTGTTTTTGCGCCTGATTCATGCTAAATACCTGCTCCGTCATTGGCCGGCGGTCGTGCAGGTTGCCGTATTCAAAGCTTCGGTAAGTTTCTACGTCAAGATTGTATAAAAGTTTGCCCTGGCAGAATTTCAGGATAAAATTAGGTTGTTCGAAATCGAACGTGCCGTAATTATAGCAACGGTCGAAGCGAGACACCGGGTCTTTTACCCGAATTGCGCTGTGGCCAAAGGTGCTGTAAACAAAATTGCCGGGCGCAACGGTCATTAAGCTGACCCGGGCGGAATCGGAGAGCGTGATGGGCGCTTGGGCGAATAGACTTGGAACGAGTACAAGGAATAGGTAAAGAGTACCAATTTGCTTCATATAAGGCAATTTTGAATGCGCTAAGGTAGAATAGCGGTTTTACATCCCTTGCATCGCAGTCAAGGCCCAGCCCAAAACCAAGGCCGCCAATTTCCACACTAACCAGATCAAAACAATAAAAAGTGCAAAAAACAACAGGCCAAGGAAAGCCATTGAACGGGTAGCATCGGGTTTTGCCTTACCATCGGCATAATAATTTTTCAATAAAGTTACATTCCTGCGATTGGCCTTGAAGCCAAAATCAAACAAATCGCCCAAAAACGGGATAATGCCTACCACCGCATCCAATACATAATTGACCAGCATCCGAATCATCAGCAAGGGGCTTGCGCCTCTTTTCATCATGGTGCGCATCAAAAAGCCCGAGACGACAAAACCAGCCATATCCCCCATATAGGGTATAAGTCCGATGATTCCATCCAGCCCAAAGCGCAGCTGGGTGCCCGGAACGCGAAACTGATTGTCCATCAGTTTTGACAGAGATTCTAACCTTGAGAGTTCAGGATCCTGGTCAAAGGTGGAGGAGCTGGTTTGTTCGTTCATTTTGTCTTCCTTATTTCAAGACCTCGGAGGTTTTAAAAACCTCCGAGGTCTTGATGATTACTGCACTTTTAACAACTGTCCAATCTGGATATTGCTGTTGGGAAGATTGTTGAGTTGTTTCAGACGCTCCACCGTCACATCATATTCGCGTGAAAGTTTGTAAAGGGTATCCCCTTTTACCACCCGGTGGTAGCCTCGGGGAGTGGGTTGGTCGGAAGAATCATCATCATACCAGGGTTTAGTGTTGGGCGATGGGTCGTCTTCATAAGGGCGCTCTGTACTGGTAGCAGGAGGTCTTTGTCCAGAACTGCCTGGCTCAGTTTTGGATGGCTTAGAGGGAGATCCAGGCCCTATTTCAAAATCAAGTTCGCCATCCTCAACTACCGGGCTTTTGTCGGGTTGGGGCTTTTTACCTGGCCAATCGGTTGGGTTGGTTGGTGTATAATTGGAATCTTCCTTGATTTTGATTGGGCGTTTGTTTTTTCCTTTGATTTTAATGGTTTCGTTCGTTTCTGGCTCTTGACCTCGACGCAAACCGTTTATTTCCAGAAGTTTATCCAGTCGAATGCCGTAAACCTGAGCGATGTCGAACATGGTTTGACCTTCGCGCACTGTGTGCTCGGTGGAGCGTCCGTGCCAGCTTCCAGCTTTGCATTGAATAAAAATTCGGGTATTGGGCTTGAGCTTTACGCCCGGCGGATATCCGCGGTCATTGTAATCCACCACTTTCTGGGTGCTGAGTCGATAGGCCCGAGCCACATCTTCCAGGGTCTCGCCCTCTCGGGAGGCCACCACTTTTATATCATTCACCCGACCGATGCGGCCAGTAGCCTCGGCCTTTTGACCAGGCGCGTCAGGGCCTACGGGCCTTTCTGCTTCTCCTGAGCCTCCACCTTCCGTAGGAAAGGAAGGAGTCTTGCCTCCTTGAGTATCGTATTCGTAAAGTTTGTATCGCTCGATAAGGTTGATAAGTTTGTCAGAATAATCCGGAGCAGTAGCGTAACCAGATGCTTGAAGCCCTCGCGCCCATGCTTTGTAGTCTGTGCGGTCAAGGTTAAAAAGAAAGGCGTATCGTGTGGACTTGCGCGGATCCCGGAGGAATTGGCCGTGATCTATAAAACTTTCCTCTACTGTTGCATAACTGCGGAAGCACGATTCGATCAGATTTCCATCTTTATCCCGGTCGTCATCTTTTTTCATATACTTTTTTCCGCTCCAATTGGTGCTGCACTTGATGCCGAAATGGTTGTTGGCTGTAGTAGCAAGATCGCTGGTACCGGCAGCGCTTTCGAGCACTCCTTGAGCGAGCACGACGCTGGCAGGCACTCCGATACGATCCATAGAAAGCACGGCTGCGCGGCTATATTTAGCGATATAGTCGAGATTTCTATCCTTTGTGCTGTATTCTTCGGGTGCCAGGAGCGTTTTATCGAGACCCTTGCCTTTGCTTGAATTGCTGTCGCTTTTATTGGAACGGCGCAGTGTGTTGCAACTTTGAGCGAGCACAGTGGCCAAAAGGAGGAATAGGAGTACGTTTCTCATTGCTATTTGAATTAAGTGGCTGTGATATTTGGTAAATGGATTGTACGGCGAAAGTAAACGGCTTTTGGGAAATTCCAGTACGCACAGACATGGAGAAAATGTGCTTGTGTCAGCGATCAAAGCCAAAAACCTGTTTAAACAACAGACTTTGTTCCGGCAAAATTGTAGAAAAACGGTCTGGAAACGCAAAAAAATGGTGTATTGCAACCGGCAACGCATCCACGCCCGCCAAACCAATCACCGATTCTACACGGGCACGCGGCATCCTGCTGATAGCTTCCAATTTTCCCCAAACCTCTTCATCAGAAAAATCAGGCCATGCCTCCTCCGGGTATTTCAGCACAAAAGCCTTGGCGTATTCGTGCATCGCCAGATTGTACCATTCGCTTGGCTTCACAAACCCTAACATGACCTGCTCTGCGGAAAAAAGCAGGCAGCCATCAGTTGGGTGCATCTCCGAAGCATGCTCGTATGGGTGTTCGGGTGTTGGAAATGGCCGCGGGAAAACCAGCACTTTTTCAAACTGGTCAAACAAAAAAACTTCGCGCCGAAATGTCAGGGCCACCGCCTGGGCCGATATAGCCACCTGCACATCAGGCGGCAGGGAATCTTCCGGAAATGCCAACGCCTCCCAATCGGTACCCATATTGAACATCGCCACACGCCCGCGAAAACGGCGTTGCTCCAGCGCGGAAAGTCGGCGGTAAAACATGCAGGAACGTTCCAGAAAAGCACGCAATTCAATACTTAGTTCGGGCGGATTGCGGCTGTACCACCACCAGTTAATTTGTGGTGAAAGGATAAATATCAGGGCTGAAACCACCAAAAATGGCACGAAATAAATGGAATACTTTTCATCTACAGCCCAGGCCAATGCGAGAAAGAGCGCTGCGGTAAGCGCAAATGGGGCCATGAGTTTGTTTGCGAACATATTTTTTGAGCGGAAGAATTAAGCGGCAAAGTTCGGAAAAGACTTGGGTTCTGGTCCATAACTATATTGAGAATGGAATATTTTGATAATCAGGAAATTAAGGCCTTTAAGACAATTTTGGAGCATCAATAAGCTTACCCTTTTTTTACTGCCAACTTAAATGAAACTTTAGTACCCTTATTCGCCTCCGAGATAATTTTCAGTTCAGCCCCGATGTCAGCGGCTCGCTTATGCATGCTGCTCAGACCAACGCCAATTGCGCCTTTTTCCTCTACGTCAAAACCAATACCATTGTCGGCTACCAAAAGGGTCATTTTTTCAGCGTCTGCCAAAAGACTGATATCCATTTGGCTGCATTCGCTGTGTTTCATGGCATTGTTGATGGCCTCCTTAAAAATGAGGTATGTGTTCCTTCGCGCCTCGATATCGAGTTCCATAACCGGGAGGTTTCGCGGAATATTTAGTTGATAATCAATGTCTTTTGCATCCAGAAACTTTTGGGCGTACTCACGCATTCTATCCGCAATATCATTCAAATAATCCGGGTGTGGCTTCACGGCCCATATCAGGTCACTAATACTTTCAAGGGTGCTTTTGGCACTTTTGCTGATTTGCTCGAGCAGTGGTGCCGCTTCGGGCACTTTGTGTGCAAATTGCTGGTAGGCCACGTTGCTTAAGATGCGTATGCCCGACATAGAAGCAGCGATATCATCGTGCAAGTCTCTGGCAATTCGGTCTTTTACCTTTTGTTCAGCTGCCTGAACTGCCAAAAGGCTTTCTTGTTGTTCAACAGCGAGTTTGAGTTGCAGGACATGCCGGTCTCGGTTCACAAATCCATGCCAGCTGATAAACGCTATGGCGAAAATTCCGGCCTCCAAAATAAAGCCCCACATCACCGCGTATTGAATGAACGGATAATTGGGCATTACATTAATATTACGCAACAGATTGATTGTAAAGGCTAATGCGAGCGGCAAAAATGCAAACACCACGATTCGGGCACGGAGGTTTGTCCTGAAATTCCGGACTACCACTACCACCGAAATTATCGTTATCACCAATATGGAAAGCATGCCAGCCATAAAAATAACCTGTGTCAATGGGCCGTGTTCGTATTTGACCAGCACAACAAAGATCCCAGTCAGCGTAAACATCCCGACCAGATACCATTTCGTAACGCGGTCCAGCCATTTGTCAATTTCCCACAACCGAATAAAATAGCGATAAAACAACCCATACGTTGCCACCATTAAAAAGGAGATGCCATGCCGCTGCATTACCGGGAAAAGATTGATAACCGCGGAGTGGTTGTAAGCCTCGCGCAACAGGACCACCACAACGTATGCCAGATAAAACAGGTACATCCGGTCGCGGTACATAATAAAGAGCTGGAGGGCAAACAGGATAGACACCAGCATCGTGCCTAAAAACAGACCGAAAAGCAATACATTTTGACGACTTTTTAGCGCAAAGTGATCAGAGGTGTGCAGGCTCAAGCCGAGGTACATCGAACCTATTTGATTGGATGCTTTTGCCCAGAATTTGTTCTCTCCCGGTTGCATGAGAATAGCAATATAGTAACCATTGGAGAGCGCAAAACGGGAATCGTCGTAAAATGCTGCCCCTACGTCGTTGTACGATTGAAAACTGCCATCGGGTTTTTGCTGCAATAACGAGAATGAGTCAAAGTTTTTACGGTTGAGCCAGAGAATAATATTTTTGTGAGCTGGCAGCTCGTTCTTGACTGTAAAAGTGAGCCACCATGCGCTGGCATCTGCCCCAAAGGTCAGGTAAGGGCTTTCTGCCAGTACAAATTGAGCAGCGATTGAATCGCTTCGGACACTTTCGAAGCTATGCAAACGTGCTGAGTCCCGGAACAATTTTGGCCGGATGAGAACATTCGAAAAATCAGGCCCAATTACCATACTCTCCTGCGCAGACGCAAGAATTGGTAATAGTAGTAGCAACCACAGCAATGGGGGAAAGGCTCGGTTTTGATGTCTGGTCGGGGAACCGTTCATAGCGTTGTATTAAAAAAATGAAGTCGCGCCGAAGAACAGGGATTAAAAAAAGAATAAAGGCAAACTTAAAGGATTAGATTTGGCTAATTGTCAAAATTTCATAAGATTTTTTTTACGGTAATAAAACAGTGCCAAGATAGGCCTTTTTGGAATGAAAATAAAACCTTAATGCTTTGTATTGGACCCAAAAGCCCTGATTTGGCTATCATTGGCACCCAAAATCAGTACATTTTTACCAGTTAAAAGTTGTATAGCCGCCAGGTCTCTGGCTTCTTCAGAGGCCCAAAACCCCGTTTTCCAATTTGGAATAAAATGGAATCTGCCCTTTCCATCGCCAGCCAAAAGGCAACCATTGGAGGCGTCCTGGCGGTAAGTTTCTGTATCCGCGCCATACTCGTTGCCTACCGCGAGCAAATCCGTTTTGCCATCTCCCGTAAAATCAGCGGCGAGCATGCGACAAACCGGGGCGAGTTGGGCTTCCAGCGGGAGTTTATGGGCGATGAATTTGATCTTGCTCCGTTTCTTTCCATTTGAGTCGGGAGACACATTTTCAAACCATTGTGTTTCAAGGGTTTTTGCTTCAAGGCAAATGCCGCCAAGCAGATCTTTTTCTAAAAAAATATTACCTGCAGTTGCAATAGAGTAAGGGGTATGCCCGGGGAATTTCTTTTTGACCATCGGAACTTGCAAGGCTAAAAGGTCTCGTTGTGCCACCGGATAATATGCGCCTTCCCAAGGGGTACAAAGCAAGGGGTCGAGGCTTCCGTTGTGGTCAAAATCGTTGGCAAACAGCCGAAGCGG
>JBJXGO010000020.1:0-30101 GCA_046160345.1 Saprospiraceae bacterium | reverse complement strand
GCGATTCGCCAGCGCAGGAAAGCAATGTCGGGCCGACCCGGAGCCCCTTTGTAATTTCGACGGTAACGATGCCCCGCATGCCACAAAGCTTTGCGGAATGCCAGCTCTGGCTGGGTGTTGGCTGTGCGGATTTTTTGCATCAGCCGCGACACCTTTTCAGTAGTGTAAAATCCCGCAGATTCCTCGAAGCGGGGAACTTTGATCTTTTCTATTGCTACTTGGTAAGCCACAGGTCAAATGTACGCTGGAGCACTTGATGCTTTTCAAAAACCTCCATGGATTCAAGTATTCAAGTGCTAAAAAAATCGTTCGCACAATAATTCTTCATATATATACCTTTTAATGCGGTTTTAGAACAACTCACCAACATTCTTTCCAATTATTCCGCATGAATAAAAACTTTCTCCTCGCCATGCTCCTTTTTGCGAGCACAATTATTTCTGCACAAACCCCTTTACCCGCCATAGCCTTCTCGGTTGCCGACAATTGGTCTGGAGGACTCGACCAGGCGAAGGAGGGCAACACCTCCACCGCCTCGATTTTTTTTGAAACAGACCAATCTGAGCTCTCGCCTGAAGCCCGCCAAACCCTTGACGCGCTTGCCCCAGCCTTGTTAAAAGCCCCTGATTATCAAGTTAATATAGAAGCCTTTACAGACGATCGTGGCACAGAACAGCACAACCTTCGCCTGGCTGCAGATCGGGCTGCTTCGGTACAGAACTACCTCGCGGCTAAAGGCCTGATTGCCGACAAAACCTCGGTTCAGAACTGGGGCGAAAGAAAAGCTGCCGGCCCCACCGAACTCGGCCGACAAAAAAGCCGTCGTGTGGATGTGGGCATCAATGCTTTCTTTTTCAATGATATCGAGGCTTTGCAGGACCGGCTTTCAGCCAATACCGAACAGGTGTTGAAGTGTAAGTCCGGTCAGGAACAAACCCTGCGTTCAGCCAAAGGCACCCTCCTTGTAGTGCCAGCCAACGCTTTTGTTTTTGAGGACGGCACAGCGCCTACCGCAGAAGTTGACATCATCCTCCAAGAGGCTTATGACCCTTCTGATTTTATATTGCACAATCTTACCACCACCAGCGACGGCCGCGTTTTGCAGACAGGCGGGATGCTGAGCATTAATGCTCAATCAGCGGGCAAAGAACTCCGTTTGGCGGATGGTATGACAATTACCGTTTCTATTCCAAACGGCGGGAATTTTGACCCAACTATGGAGCTGTTTTATGCTCAGCCCGTGGCTAGTGGAAGCGTTGATTGGAAACCTGCCGGACAAAAATTCCGCAAAACATTGCGTCCTGCCCGTGTAGAGCTTACCATTGATCCAGCTTTAGAAAAGCGTATTGCTTCTATTAAGGTGCCAGAATACCCAAAGCCTTCATTGCCAGTATTTGTAGGCCAAATGCCGCCTGAGCCTAAAATTTCTGCTGAACCTTATCAGCCCCGCCCGCCCAGAAAGCCTGAATGGAACAAGGTTCAATATATGTTTGGAGGCGGAAGCGGCGAAATGGTCCGCATGAGCAAAAAGGAGCTGAAAAAAGCAAAGAAATATTATAACACGCAAATGGCCAATTATGTGCGTGACTCGATCAAGTACCTTGATCTGGACAAGCGCTACAAGCGCAATTTGGAAGGGCATAAAAAAGCCCAGGTCCGTTATGTGGAGGATCACCGTGCCTGGGAGTATCAACTTCAAACCCGCCTGGAAGCCATCTTGCTTTATCAGCGCGAAATGCGCCTTCATTTGTATTCTAAAGGCTTGGCAAAGGCCTTGAAAGCGAAAGCAAAAACCATTCAGCAATACGAAACTTACAGCAGCCTATATTGGGCCGTGGATGATGCAGCAGATCAACAAACCGAGTTTATGATGTTGAGCGGAGGCTTTTCTGACAGGACCAAGAAGAACAAGCAAGAAACAGTAAACTTGTATGAGAGCATTATCGGTACAAAAACAATAGATACCTACAAGGATTTCAGGTATGTCAACTCGAGAGCCTATCATTCGCTCCCAACGGATACCACGAGCCGCATTATGAGCCGAATGCTCTTAACTACTGGAATAAAATCTATTTCAGACAGCCTCCAAACAGAAATAAAGGAAAGAACGTTGCTTGTTTCCAAATCACCCGAACAACTTGATTATGCTTTAAAAGGGTATGTTGCCACCGTGAGCAAACTCGGCTGGATAAACTGCGACCGATTCTACGATGACCCTGCTGAAAAGATGCAGGTGCTGGTAAAAGAATCAGAAGATGCCACGCTTTATGCCGTTTGTAAAGATATCAACGCGATGTTGCCTTTTTATCGGAATTCTGAAGGAACCTACGCCGCCAATGGTTTGCCCAAAGGCAAAAAAATCACAATAGTCGCCATCAAAATCAAAGACGGGATGCCGCAGTATGCCCAACGCGACATAAAGGTGGGCGACTCAGCCTTGCCCGGCATGGACTATCGCAGCCTTCCGCTGCGCGATTTGAAAGAGGAACTGAAGAAGTTGAACATTTGAGCTTTGCCACGAATTGCACGAATGCAGGGTAGGACAGAAAAGTGTGGCACACCTTGACTACCACATTGATTTTCAATACGCTGGTTTAGGTGTGCCACTCATTTCTTAGCACTCCCGTAATTAATGTTCAACGCTCCACCAGTTACTACCTGCCCTACGGTTCAAAGCCGCAGGTCGGGTTTTTGTTTGATTTTTGAAAAACAAGAGCCGCTTCGGATCATTAAAATCCAAAGCGGCTCTTGGTATTTACGCTCAGTCCAATGTTCCCAAATCAATTCACCGAAAACGCCGGCACGTAAGCATTTACTGAATTGTAAAAAGTAAGCTCGTTCACTCGCACCTTCATGTATCGGGTAAGGGGCAGGCGATGAACCATTTCCATCAGCTCAGCTTCGGATTGTGCCGCAAATACCACCCAGAGTTTGGAGTTTTCCAGCGAAAGGGCGTAGTTTAGGATTTTTCCTTCGGTAAGAAGCCGGTTGACCAGGTTGCGTTGTTGCGGGATTTTATTGACAAATTCTTCGGGAAGCTCGGCGGGCAATGTAAAGTCCACCATATATTGATTCAGGTTATTGTCCATGTTTGTGTAGGAGTAAATTTGGATTGATGAGGCTAAAAAAGGTATGGTTAGAGGTGTTCCTCATGAACGTTCAAAAACCGTGCAAAGTTTTTAAATAATTTGCCTAACTGCCAAACCGTCAGCCATACTTAACAAAAAGAAAACCAAATTTGGTGGCCCAGGGCAGTAAAAAAGGGGAGTGTTCAGAAAAAGCCCTGTATTGCAAAGGCGATACAGGGCTTTTTTACTCAAAAATTTTAGGAGGAACTCAATAATTCACCCCTAGTGCTTTCAAAGTTTCCAAATCGAGATTGCCTACAGGAAGGTTCTTGTCTTTTTGGAACTTTGTCAGAGCAGCCTTGGTGCGCACGCCCATGATATTGTCGGTCGGGCCTGGCTCGTAGCCAGCTTTGATGAGCGCGGCCTGGATTTGGCGGATAGTGTAACCGGTCACTTTTTCACCGCAAAGTACTTCACGCCACTCAGTAAAGCCTCCGGGCTTAACCAATTTGCGCTTGGTTACAGTTGCCGTTTCAGCAGGAATATCTTCTGTGCGTGTAGTAGCAGGCGTTTTCACCACACGGGTAGTAATTGTTTGAGTTACAGCAGGTATCTCCTCTTCGCGGGTGGTAGCAGGTGATTTCACCACCTGTTTGGCAACCATGGCATATTCTTCTGGAATAACTTCTTCGCGGGTAGTAGCAGGTGTTTTTATGACTTGCTTTTTTACCGTAGCGTATTCGGCAGGAATTATCTCTTCGCGGGTAGTTGCAGCGGTTTTCACCTTGCGCACCGTCAGCGTTTTGAAGTCGGCAGGGATGATTTCTTCGCGGGTAGTGGCAGGGGTTTTTACTTTGCGCACGCTGCGGTTGCCCATTTTGGCGGGCACCTCAGTAGTTTTAGTGCAACCCGCATCTGCAACGCCAGAACCATCACAACCTTTGTTGACACGCTTGGTAATGGTTTGATACTCGGCAGGCGTTTCTACCAGACACCACACGAGACAATCGTCTGGGTTGGCGCTGAGACAGTTCGCATCGGCGCGTTTTTTCACCCATTTCGTGGATGCCGGCTTGGTTTCGATGCGCTCGGTCACGGTTTCGAAACGAGGCTGAAGCACATCAATTTTAGTATACGCCGGCTCCGTTACGTACGATTCAGTTACGGTTTCATAAACAGCGGGAACTTCGATCAGGCGCTTGCCTTCTGCCTTTGTTTGAACACGCTCGGTTACAGTTTCATATTCGGCAGGAACAGCAATAAGGCGCTTTGATTCTGGTTTGGTTTGTACACGCTCTTCGATGGTTTCATATGCAGCAGGTACAGTCACAATACGCTTGCTGGCTGCTTTTACCACCATCTTTTCAGATTCGGTCCCATAAACGGCAGCAACGGTAATAATGCGCTTGCTGGCGGCTTTTACGGTGACGGTTTCGGTTTTGTTTTCATATACTGCAGGCACGGCGATGGTGCGTTTTCCAGCCGGCTTGGTTACAACCTGTTCAGTAACCGTTTCATATTGATCTGCAATAAGGCATTTGGCATAACACTTGCCCGGTTGGGCATTAGGCGGGGCATCTTGGGCATTGACCGCAAATGAAAAGCCAAGGAGTAAGAAAGAAAGGAGGAAATTTATTTTTCCCATAATGAGAATGAGTTGGTTAATTATGTAAATGTTTGATTTTGTTTGTCTTGGAGGAAAGTGCGCAAATGTAAGGAATCTCTCCAAAAACGCACTCTATTTGTCATAAAATCTTGGTTAATTGAAGCAGTTATTAGGGTAAAACCTTAGGATAGCAGATAAAATGTTTTGTAACCAGTTGAGTGTAAAGGGGTACATCGGAACATTGACCAATTGGCAATACTGCCCCGTTTTTGAAAAGAATTTTTATTTGCTCTTTGGAATCGTCGTAAGCCCGGTTGCTTTCTGAGCCTGTATAAACCAGGTGGTCCAAAATGGCTTTTTCGCCCAATATTACTGCTATCTTTTGTTGAATGCCCCGAACATAGTCAGTGTTGATTGGCGCAGCATGCCATTCCAAACGGAATAATTTGCGGTCCAATAGTCCTTTGGACAGGAACGAAAGCGTAAAGTCACTTGCATCGGACCAATATTTTATAGCTGCTGCCACATCATGATCGTCCAGGCCGGCAAAATGAGCAAGCAATTCTGCTGGTTCTGTATGGTCGTCGGGTTTCCAATCAAAGAACCAGCCCAAATGGCGCGGCATTTCCAGGTCTTCCCCTTCCAGGAAGAGTTCGCGGGCACGGGACAAGGTGTGGATAAGCATTTTTTCTGCAGATACGCCCGTTTTATGCAGATAGACCTGCCAATACATCAGGCGTCGCGCAATGAGAAATTTCTCGATGCTGTAAATTCCTTTTTCCTCCACGACCAGTTCGCCTTCATGTACATCAAGCATTTTGATTATTCGATCATAGCTGATCACACCTTCGCTTACTCCCGTAAAAAAGCTATCGCGGTTGAGATAGTCCAGTCGGTCCATATCGAGTTGGCCCGTAACGAGTTGGTGTAGAAAATTTTTGGGATAATTGTTGCGAAAAATTCTGATCGCCAAATCCAATTGACCACCAAATTGCCGATTGAGGTCTTCCATGAAAAGACTCGACAGATCTTCGTGATGCATGTCGGCCAGGATATGTTCAAGTGCGTGGGAGAATGGGCCATGCCCGATATCGTGCAACAGGATGGCGATACAAGCGCCTTCGGCTTCTTCTGCGGTGATCTCCGTTCCTTTACTACCCAGGGTTTCAATGGCTTGTTGCATAAGGTGCAAGGCACCCAGAGCATGGTGAAACCGGGTATGCAAAGCCCCGGGATACACGTACGAAGTAAGTCCTAGTTGACGGATACGTCGAAGCCGCTGGAAGTAGGGATGGTCAATCAGATCCAGTAAAATACCATGCGGCACGGATACAAAGCCGTAAACCGGGTCGTTGAAGATTTTTTTGCGGGGTGTCATTCGAACACCTCCTCTTCACCTAAACTCGGTATCTTCACATCCTTAAAATCATTCCCCATTAAATATTCCCGCCATTTTTCCTGCCGCTCGAGGGTGCCGTGCACCAGCCAAATCTTTTTTACGGACAACTTTTGGTTAGCTATCACTTCCAACATTTCAACCTGATCGCCGTGTGCAGAGAAGGAATCCATGGTTTCAATTTCGGCGTTAACATCAAGTTTTTTGCCAAACAAATGGATGCTTTTTGCCCCTGCCCGAAGTTGCCCGCCGAGCGTATTGGGCGAGCAATAGCCCACTATCAGAACGGTGTTTCGCGGGTCTTCAATATTGTTCGCAATATGGTGTCTGATACGGCCAGCGTTCATCATGCCAGAGGACGAAATGATGATGCAGGGTTCGGACGAGTCGTTGATTTTTTTAGAGTCTTCAGTATCCCTGACATAAATTAAACCATTGAAACCGAATGGGTTGTCATTTTCGGTCATGTATCGGTGAATCTCAGGATCAAAGCATTCGGGATGATTGATAAACACCTCGGTGGCGTTGACGGAAAGCGGACTGTCCACATAAACCGGCACTTGGGGCAACTTGCCAGCGTGTTGGAGTTTGTCGAGCATGTACACAATTTCCTGTGTTCGCCCGACGGAGAATGCTGGAATAATCACCCGGCCTTTCTTTTCCACACAGGTATTTCGGACAATGTTTAAAAAATGGTTCGTTTCGGTAGGTGGAGATTCATGTTGCCGGTCGCCATAAGTGCTTTCACAAATAAGGTAATCCAGTTCGGGCATTTGCACAGGGTCTTCGAGGATAGGGCGGTTGGGTCGGCCGATATCGCCCGAAAAGCCAAAGCGGGTTGTTTTTTCACCTTCCTTAATTTCGAGCGTGACGGATGCGCTGCCGAGTATATGGCCTGCATCACGAAAAAGCACCCGCACATCCTGATGAATATGAAACCATTGTTCGTAGTTGAAGCTGGCAAATTGCCGCATTACCTGTTGCGCATCGTTGAGGGTATAGAGTGGCTCCTTCGCAGGTTGGCCATCTTTTCGATACTTTCGGTTGTGATATTCCGCGTCGCTTTCCTGAATTTTTGCGCTGTCTAAAAGCATAAGCGCGCAGAGGTCGCGGGTGGCATGCGTGGCGTATATTTTGCCGCTAAAACCGTCGGCTACCAATTTAGGCACCCTGCCAGTATGGTCAATATGGGCGTGACTAATTATCAGGCAATCAATCTCTTTAGGGTCGAAAAGCCATTTTTCATTGAAACCGGTGATGGGGTTGCCCTCGCCTTCCCTACCATCATCGTCTTCGCCCTGGTACAAGCCACAGTCGAGTAAGATCTTGTAACCGTTATCGAGGGTAAGCAGGTGACAGGAGCCGGTGACCTCGCGTGCTGCGCCGCAGAATTTTACTTTCATAATTTTATTGCTGCGCAAACTTCGCAAATTGTTTTGAATAGAGCGGAGAGAATGTTCCCAAAGAAGTAGTAGGCAATATCTTTTTGTAAGCCCTCCCAATCGTCCGATTTCGGACACTCGCGTTCGCCTTTGAACAAATTATTTCTGGCAAGTAATATCCTTATAGATTGACATTCAATTAATTAATACATTGGCACGGTCTTCTAGTTCATTCATCATACCTCATACATCATAGTTCATACATCCAATGGATCGTCCGATTAAAAAGAAAGTATTCACGTTTCAGCGCATCGCCCTTGGTTTGTTCATTATAGGCTTTTTGGTTTTTGCCGTACACACTGTACTCAACGGAAGCCAGAGCAGCCTCAACGTAAATCGAGAGAAAATCACCATTTCAAAAGTCGAACGCGGTGTATTCGATGAGTTTATCGTTGTCACCGGCGTAGTGCAGCCCTTAAAAACCTATCTTTTAGATGCCATCGAAGGTGGTTATGTATCCCAAAAACTCCTTGACGGAGGTGCTTCTGTAAAGAAAGGCGACCTGATTTTAAAGCTTGAAAATCAGCGACTTACCATGGATTTCGTGAACCGCGAAACCGAGATGTACCGCCTTATCAACGAGCTGGAAAACACGCGATTGCGCCTGCGTCAGGATAAGTTTACCCTTCGGAAGGCACTCTCCGAACTCGATTTTCAAATCCAGCAAGCCAAGGCAGACTATGACCGAGGCAGCAAACTTTTTGCCGATAAAGTAATCAGCCAACAAGAGTTTGAGCGACTAAAAATCGCATACGACCGACTGACCGGACAACGTGAGATCGAAATTGAAAACCAGAAATTCCAGGAAGAAAACAGCATTACGCAAATCAGGCAACTTGAAGGAACCCTTGAACGCACCAAACTTAACCTCAGCATGATGAAGGATAATTTGGCTAACCTTTCGGTCCAAGCCCCGGTATCAGGTTTGCTTTCACGAGTGGATGTGGAAATCGGAGCAAGTATCACTGCCGGACAAAATATCGGCCAGATTGACGACCTAAACGGCTTCAAAATGCGTGTGGAAGTGGACGAACACTATATCTCCCGCATCTTTCCCGGCTTGGAAGGCTCCTTTGACTTCAATGGCGCCAAGATCAAACTCAGTGTTTCCAAAGTTTACCCTGAGGTGCGAAACGGCCGCTTTGATGTGGATATGACCTTTGACAAGATCCCGGAAGGCATCCGGCGCGGCCAATCGGTTCCTGTGCGCCTCCAACTCGGAAAACCCGCAGAGGCAACGCTGCTGGCAACGGGCGGTTTTTTTAGCGATACTGGTGGAAACTGGGCATATGTGCTCGGCGAGGGCGGCGCAAGAGCCACTAAACGAAACATCACCTTGGGTCGCAAAAACCCGCAGTATTTTGAAGTGCTGAGCGGTTTGGAGCCGGGCGAAGAGGTTATTACCAGTTCTTATGAGAACTTTGGTGATAAAGATATTTTGAATTTGCAATAACAAGTCATGAGGTGGTGTCTCTAATTCACCGCACCATTGCTCGTCCAATAAGAAAATCGTATCAATCGAACCAATTCTATCATGATTAAAACAATAAATCTGCACAAAATTTTCACCACCGATGAGGTGGAAACTACCGCCCTCAATGGGGTAAGTATTGATATACAACCCGGCGAATTTGTGGCCATGATGGGCCCATCCGGTTGTGGCAAATCAACCTTGCTCAACATCCTGGGGCTACTTGACAACCCAAGCGAAGGCGAGTACCATTTCTTCGGCACCGAAGTGGCCAAAATGAGCGAACGCAACCGGGCCAACCTGCGCAAAGGCAATATTGGCTTTGTATTCCAGTCGTTCAACCTTATAGACGAGTTGACGGTATTTGAAAATGTGGAACTTCCATTGCTGTACTTAAAAACGCCTTCCAGCGAACGCAAAAAGAAAGTGGAGGCACAACTTGAACGCATGAACATCATGCACCGCCGCAACCATTTTCCACAACAACTTTCCGGTGGCCAGCAACAGCGCGTAGCCATCGCCCGGGCAGTAGTGGCAGATCCCAAGGTCATTCTCGCCGACGAACCAACGGGAAATCTTGACTCGGCCAATGGCCTGGAAGTAATGAACCTGCTGACCCAACTCAATCAGGCCGGCACGACCATCGTGATGGTTACGCACTCACCACATGATGCCGGTTTTGCGCATCGGGTAATTAATTTGTTCGATGGAAAGGTAGTCACGGAGAATTTTCATGTTTAACGGCAAGAAATTAACGTTCAAAAAAAACAGCCAACCTTCCCGCTGGGAAATCTGATTAACCTCCTGTTTGTCAGCCGTTTTTATCCAAAAAAAAACCGGCGGGCCGGGTAGGCTGCTTTTGAAAAAAATCATGATAGAACTAAAAAATATCGAGCGTTATTACCCCACGGGCTCGCTCAAGACCTATGTGTTGCGCTATGTGAACGCTCATATCGCAGAGGGAGAATTTGTGAGCATCATGGGGCCCAGTGGTTCAGGTAAAAGCACTTTGCTACATATTCTCGGCTTACTTGATGAGCCTACGGATGGAGAATACTGGTTTTTGGGAGAAGGCGTGCACAAATTCAACGAGCGCCGCCGTACTGAAATGTATCGCGAGTATATCGGGTTTGTGTTCCAGGCATACCACCTTATTGACGATTTGACGGTGTACGAAAACCTGGAGACTCCGCTCCTTTACAAAAAAGTGCCTTCCAACGAACGAAAAAGCCGAATTGCTGATTTGCTCGACCGATTCAACATGGTGGCAAAAAAAGACCTGTTCCCAAACCAACTTTCTGGCGGTCAACAGCAACTGGTTGGCGTAGCCCGGGCCCTGATCGGGCGGCCAAAACTCATCCTGGCCGACGAGCCCACAGGCAATTTGCAAAGCCCTCAAGCCAAAGAGATCATGGAAGTTTTCAGTACGCTCAACAAGGAAGATGGTGTGACCATCATTCAAGTGACACATTCTGAAGAAAATGCAAAATATGGCAATCGAATCCTTCACCTGAAAGACGGGCGGGTTGAAAATGAGGAATTGGTAAAGCGATAAGTTTATCGGGCTGAAGCTTATGGCGGAGGATCAAGCTCATGATGGTCTGGCCGGGGTAACAACTATTTAAGCTATAAAAACAAAAACACCATGATCAATAGCTATCTAACCGTTGCTTTCCGCAACCTGTTCAAAAACCGCCTTTATTCGGCGATCAATATTTTTGGACTCGCCTTGAGCATGAGCGTCAGTCTGCTTATTTTACTTCTGATTCAGGATGCTTACCAATACGATACTTTTCACCCGGATGGCGAGCGGGTTTTCAGAATCAACACGGAAGCCTTCCGCAAAGGCGGCGGTTCTGAATCCTATGCATCCAGCCCTTTCCCTGTTGGAGAAGTCCTGGAAAAAGGGTTTTCCCAGGTTGAAGCCTGCGCCCGCTTTGTCCGGCATTTGAACGGCGAGGTAAAAGGAGGAGGAAAAATTCTTGGCTTGTCGGGGATGTTCGCGGAGCCATCATTTTTTCAAATATTTGGATTTTCACTGTTAGAAGGTAATGCAGCAACTGCTTTACAAGAACCCTTCAGCATCGTCCTGACCGAAAAAAGCGCGGACAAATTTTTTCCCCGGGAAAGCGCACTTGGCAAAACACTGGAAATCAGAGGTTACGGCCCATTTAAGGTCACTGGAGTTTTGGCAGCATTCCCAGGAAAAACACACTTTGAATTTGAAGCACTGGCTTCAGCATCCAGCATCCCTGCGCTGGAAAAATCGGAAGCCTTGTCGCCGGTTTCCGAAAACTGGAATGATTACTACGGCACATATACCTATCTCCGTCTGCGCCCAGGCGCTTCCGTAAAAGAAACGGAAGCTGCTCTTGCAGCGATTTCAAAAACAGAATATGCCAGCAAAACCCTCGAAAGTCGGGATGCCACTTATCGCTTCTACCTTCAACCCTTGAATGCAATCACCCCGGGTGAAGTTCTTAGCAACTCCATGGGCCGAGGCCTTCCTGCCATGCTTCTTTGGTTTCTTTCTGCCTTGGCCACGGTAATTATGCTTTCAGCTTGTTTCAATTATACAAATCTGACGCTGGCCCGGGCATTGTCGCGAGCCAGAGAAATTGGGGTTCGGAAAGTGGTGGGCGCCTCCCGTGGACAAATTTTTGGGCAAATGCTCGGGGAAGGAGTAGTCACTTCAATATTCGCTTTGGTATTAGGCTGGTTTTTGATGAAATTGTGGCAACCGGCTTTCAACAGCCTCTCTTTCACCGAATTTTCGGATGTTTCGGTCAAAGAGAATACTGTTACAGTGATTTGGTTCATATTTTTTGGCATTGCTGTTGGACTGATTGCGGGTCTGTTGCCCGCGCTTGCCCTGTCAAAGATCAGTCCTGTTTCCGTTCTCCGAAAACTGGAAGGAATTCGGTTTTTTAAAAGGGTTGGGCTTCGGAAAGTTCTGTTGGTCACCCAATTTGCGGTTTCTCTGCTGTTCATCATTATGGTCACGGTCATATCCAAGCAAATCGGCCACATAACGAATATGGATTACGGATTCAAAACCGCTCAAATCTTAAATATTCCGTTACTGGGACAATCGCCAGAAAAAATTATCCCTGCACTTTCAGCCGTTCCTGGTGTTGAAAGGATCTCGGCCGCTTCCCACACTATGGGCACCTGGGAGGATTCATCATCGGATGTTCGTTGCGAACCAGGCGCCGAACCTGAAGGAGTACGCGATTATTTTGTGGACAAAAATTTTGCAGAAAACCTGGAATTAAGTTTTATCGCAGGGGAGAATTTTCCTGAGGATCCGGTTGCCGGGCGTGAATCTTTTCTGGTGGTGAACGAACAGTTTTTACAACATTTCAAACTGGGGACGCCCGCAGAAGCCATTGGTAAACAAGTGCTTTTGGGCGATTCTACCCGAGTGAGCTTGCGCGGCGTGGTCAAGGATTTTTTGTTCAAGCCAGCTGTATATGCTCCAGAACCTCTCATGCTGCGCAACGACCCGGCCCAATGGCAAATGCTCCATGTAAAAATTGCTCCTGGCAATCCTGAAACGACGGTGGTGGCACTTCAAAGGGCCTGGTCGCAAGTCGTGCCTGAACGCCCCATGGAATCCGAGTTTTACGATCAAACCATGCGGGAAAACTACGCTAACATGAAAGACATCCTTGGGATCATAGGATTTTTTGGCTTGTTAGGTATCGCTATCGCTGCCTTTGGCCTGCTGGGAATGGCCACCTACACCGTCGAAACGCGCGCCAAGGAGGTTAGCTTGCGGAAGGTAATGGGTGCATCGGGGCCAGACTTGGTCATGCTGTTATCTCGTAATTTTTTGAAATTATTGCTCATTGCCACCTTGATCGCCACTCCGCTTGCATGGTTTTTAGGGTTGCAATTTTTGAATTTGTTCGCTTTTCGAACCACCCTTGGAATAGCTGCGATCCTCCCGGGCATCCTGTTGCTGTTCGGCATCGGCGCCTTGACCATTGGATCGCAGACGATTCGGGCGGCATTAGCGAACCCGATAAAGAATTTGCGGAGTGAATGAGTTCGCATGACTTTTCAATTAAAACACAACAACCTCCATGCTTAGCAATTATCTAACTATCGCAATTCGAAACCTGCGCCGTCATAGCGGTTTCACCCTGCTTAATGTACTTGGGCTGGCCGTTGGCATTGCTGCGGTGCTGCTCATCTACCGTATTGTTGGCTTTGAGTTGAGTTTCAATAAAAATTTTAAAAATTACGACCGAATTCTACGGGTGGTGACCACCGAACGCAATCCTGAAGGCGATGAAAAATCGGTCTGCATCCCTATTCCGGCCATGGAGGTGATGCGGAGCACCGTACCGCAATTTGAGCAAATGAGCAAGCTGCGGGAAGCCTGGCCCAATCTCATTGTGCCCAACCCTGCAGGCGGGCCGCCCTTGAAAAAGATTGCGCCAAATACCGCCACATCTGAACTCAGTTTTTTTGCGGAGCCTTCTTTTTTTCAAATATTTGACTTTCAATGGCTTGCAGGCGACCCTGCGACGGCGTTGAACGAGGTGAACAGCTTGGTTTTACCCGAAAAGACAGCCAAGAAATGCTTTGGCAGCTGGGAAGAAGCTATGGGCAAAACGATTTTGCTGGACAACCTCGTGCCCGTCGTTGTAAAAGGAGTAGTGGCCGATCTGCCGGTCAACTGTGATTTTCCCATCCATTCGCTCATCTCCTACGCAACCCTGAAACCCAACGCCAATCTCTGGTTTTATGAAGAAAGTTGGGGCGGATGTAGCAGCAACAACCAGGTATTTGCCCTGCTAGGGGATCCGAATCAATGGGCCGCAGCTAATGCCGCTCTCGCGAAAGTCGGCGAAAAGGAATACTATGAACGCGGGGCAGAATTTTCGAGACAACATCTATTGCAAGCCTTTTCTGATCTTCATTACAATGAAAATTATGGAACTTCAGGAGGACAAATTATGCCCAAAAGCCGACTTTGGGTGCTTGGCTCCATAGGTTTGCTTATACTTATCATGGCTTGTTTCAACTTCGTCAACCTCGCCACTGCGCAGTCTTCCCTTCGCGCCAAGGAGGTAGGAGTGCGTAAAACCATGGGCAGTAGCAGAGGACATCTGGCAGCTCAGTTCATGAGCGAAACCTCCTTGGTGGTTCTTTTTTCAGTGTTGCTTGGCTGTGCTCTGGCCTTTGTGTCCGCACCCTTGCTCAAGCATATTTCAGAGGTTCCAGACGATTTGCCCTTCTTCTCCAAGCCCACGCTGTGGGCATTTTTGGGCGCCTGCACGCTGGCGGTTACCCTGCTGGCTGGCTTGTACCCTGCCTCGGTTTTAGCAGGCTTTAACCCGATTCAAGCCTTGAAAAGCAATGCTCAGCAAGGTGCTTCCGGTGGTGCTTTTTTGAGAAAATCACTGGTTGTATTGCAGTTTTTCATCGCACAGGCGCTGGTGATTGGGGCAATCATCATCATTCAGCAGTTGGATTTTGTGCGTTCCCGAAATTTAGGCTACGACAAAAATCTGGTCTATACTTTCCCAATGAATACGGATAGTGCGACCATTGCCCGGCATAACACACTAAAACAACTACTGCTTGAAATCCCTTCCGTAGAAGCGGTAAGTCTGTGCAGTGATCAGCCCTCTTCTGAAAACACCTGGAACACTAATTTTCGTTACGGTAATCATGTTGAAGACGAGGTCTTTAGTACTTCGATCAAATTATGCGACGCGGATCATCAAAAAACATACGGATTTCATCTCAAAGCAGGCCGTTGGCTCGAGCCGAGCGATACGATTCGCGAAGTGGTATTGAATGAAACGATGCTTCGCAAATTAGGCGTTGCAAACCCGGAAGAAGCTCTTGGCCAACCCTTTAGGCTGGGAAGCAGGCGCATGATGAAAGTTGTGGGGGTGGTAGAAGATTTCCACACCCATTCGTTGCGCCAGGAACATCAACCGACCATACTTACTACCCGAAAGATACTTTACTCACAAGCAGGTATTAAGATTCGTCCAAACAACGTCAAAGCGACTACGGCGGCCATTCAGCGCGTATTTGACGAAGTGTTGCCGGAGCAGGTGTTTGCAGGGGATTTTCTGGACGATCAGATCGCTGCTTTTTACACGGCTGAAAATCGTTTTTCCGCTACTTGCAAAGGCTTTGGCTTGCTTGCAATTTTTATTTCGTGCCTTGGTTTGCTGGGCTTGGCGGCCCACGCCGCCCAACGTCGCACCAAAGAAATTGGGGTGCGAAAAGTATTGGGGGCATCGGTAGCGGGCATAACGGGCTTGTTGGCCAAGGATTTTTTAAAACTCGTTATAATTTCATTTGTAATTGCGGTGCCTTTAGCCTGGTGGGCCATGAACAAATGGTTGGCTGATTTTGCCTATCGCATTGATATTCAATGGTGGATGTTTGCAGTGGCAGGGGTAGTAGCCCTGACTATGGCATTTTTGACCGTGAGCTTTCAGAGTGTTCGGGCAGCGTTGGCCAATCCGGTGAAATCGTTGAGAAGCGAATAGTTGACTGGTTACTGGTTGATTGGTTATTGGTTGATTGGTTACTGGTTGAGAGGGGAGTGTTCAGAAAACCAATAACCAATCAACCAATAACCAGTAACCAATCAACCAATCAACCAGTAACCAATCAACCAATAACCAATCAACCAATAACCAATAACCATCTACATGATCAAGCACTACCTCCGTTTTTTGCTCCGAAAACAACCCGTGTTCACTGCCCTCAACTTTGCGGGCCTTGTCATAGGTATGGCAGCGGCATTGCTTTTGTTTGGCTATGTGCGCTATGAACAGACCTACGACCAGCAGAGCCCCCATGCCGGCGATATCTGGAGGGTTTTCAACCAGACCGTGGATGGTGGTACAGTGGTCACACAGGATGCCAACACACACAGTGCCGTAGGGCCTGCCCTGAAGGCGGATGTACCTGGAGTTATTGATTATGCAAGGTTATATTGTGGCAACACGCCCGAAGTCATCGTAATTGCGGAGCAGCAGCCTTATGATGTGGCCCGATGCTACATGACGGACCCCGGTTTTTTGCGGATGTTCCCTCAACAAGTCATTGCAGGCAATCTCGACAATTGCCTGAACGAGCCAAGAATGGCCGTTTTAACGCAATCGCAATCCGAACGTTTTTTTGGCGGCACCAATACGCTTGGAAAAACCTTTCGCATTGCCGGCGGAATGATGACAGGGCTATACACAGTCGCTGCTGTGGTGAAGAATACACCGGATAATACACATTTGAAATTTGACCTCTTGCTGTCTTATGCTACCCGGTATGCCAATGGTCATGAGGACAATTTTGAATCTTACTGGGACTACAATTACTTCCAGCTTGCGCCAAATGCCGACCCGGAATCGGTGCGCCAAAAATTGGCCGGCATCAACGAAACTTTTTTAAAAACTGAAGGAATCCGACTTGAGATCCAGCGATTTAAAGACATTCACCTGCATTCAGACCTTACCTACGAACTTGAGCCAAACGGAAGTGCGCGCACCGTACAATTTTTGGGCCTGGTTGCCTTGCTTATTTTGGGCATCGCTTTTATCAACTTCATCAATCTTTCCACCGCTTTTGCCAACGAACGAAGCAAGGAAGTTGGCATTCGAAAAGCCATTGGCGCCAGCAGAAGCATGCTCGTTTTTCAGTTTTTCTTCGAAAGTATCTTATTGAGCATCCTTGCTTTGGGGGCAGCTGTTTTTGCTGTTTACCAATTATTCCCCTGGTTCGCTGACCTGGTTGGGCGGCCCATAAATGTTTCCACTTTTGATCCTCGCTTTTGGACCATGAGTGTCGCAATAACCGTTTTGATGGCCGTTGTATCCGGACTGTATCCGGCGTTTCAACTGTCTGGTTTTCGCCCTTCAGAGGTCTTGCGGGGTCAACAGATGTTTGCGCGAGGCGAGTGGTTGAGAAAAACCCTGGTCGTTGTTCAGTTTGTCTGTGCTGTTGGGTTGATCTTTGGCGTATTGGTGGTGAGCCGACAGCTGACCTTTTTGAAAAAACACGAGATCGGAGCCCAAATAGATCAAATAGTTACGCTAAAATCTGTCAAGCGGGAAAGCAACCAGGACACGCTTTCAGCGCGCAAATTGGCTTTGTTACAATCAGCTGGAAATCAAATACCGGGAGTGGAAGGCATCGCTTTTTCAAGTATGGCCCCAGGCATTGGCATCAATGGGATCAGTGGGAGCAACCGCCCCATACATTGGACACAAAAACCTGATTTTGCACGGATCACCTCCTATTTTATCAGTACGGACGAACATTTTTTTGATCTGTTCGGAATCAAGGTTTTGGCCGGTCAGGTTCGTTTTCTTCAGGACCCCGCCGCTCGATATTCCACCGTGGCCATTAATCGGACCATGTTGGAAGCCCTGGGATTCCCCTCGCCTTTAGCCGCCATCGGACAGCAAATTGCTTATGAAAACAGCGAAAATGGAGCGACGATGACGGTAGGAGCAGTTATTGAGGATTTTCACATCGAATCCCTCAAGACCACCCCAAAGCCTACCATGTATTACTGCTTCGCAGCGGAACAATTGCAGTATGTCTCCCTGAAGATCGATTCTGACAATATAGCTTCTACCCTTTCTGCCTTACAAGGTCTTTGGGCAAATCTTTATCCGGAAATGCCCTTTCGGTATTGGTTTTTGGACGAACATTTCGCGCAGCAATATAGCAGTGAAGCGAAATTGGGAAAAGTTTTTGGGTTGTTTGCGGCATTGGCCATATTGATTTCATGTCTTGGTTTGCTCAGCCTTACCGCATACAACGTGCAACACCGTAGGAAAGAGATAGGCATTCGAAAAGTGCTGGGCGCCAGTACGGTCGGGATAACAGGGCTGTTGTCAAAAGACCTTTTAAAACTGATCTTTGTTGCGATCCTAATTGCCTCGCCTATCGCCTATTATCTCATGAATTTATGGCTGGTAAATTTTGCGTATCGCATTGATATTCAATGGTGGATGTTTGTATTAGCAGGGGTAATAGCCCTGACTGTGGCATTTCTTACCATGAGCTTTCAGAGTGTACGAGCGGCGCTGGCCAATCCTGTGAAATCGTTGAGAAGTGAATAGGTTATTGGTTACTGGTTGATTGGTTACTGGTTGAGAGGGGAGTGTTCAGAAAACCAATCAACCAATTAACCAATCACCAATCAACCAGTAACCAATCACCAATCAACCAATAACCAATCACCACTATGCTTTCCAGTTATTTTAAAATCGCCCTCCGCAACCTCCAAAAAAACAAGGGATATACGCTCATCAATATTCTGGGTCTTGCCTTTGGCATAGCCTGCTGTCTGTTGATCCTGATGTTTGTGGCTGATGAACGCGGCTTTGATCGTACCTGGGCAAATGGGGATCGCATCTTTAGAATGTCGCTGGAACGTATTTACCCGGACCGACGGACTGGCTATGCCATCGTGCCGCCGAGCTATGCCCAATCGGTGAAAAACGATTGCCCGGAAGTAGAAACTGCGGTACGGGTGGCTGATTTTATTGGCGGAGGTACCGCTCAGTTTAAATTGGGCGATCAGGTCTTTGAAGAGAAAAACGTGTTGGCAGCGGATTCTACCTTTTTCAAAGTATTTCAAATTCCGTTGCTGGAAGGCAACCCTGAAAAATGCCTCACAGATCCCAATGGTATGGTCATGACCGCTTCTACTGCCCGAAGGTATTTTGGAGATCAAAGTGCGATTGGGAAGAGCATCCAATTGATTGGAAATCAGGAGCCGCGGCAACTCAACGTTACTGCCGTTTGTGCCGACCTTCCGGAAAATGTCCATTTCGATTTTGACCTGTTGATGCCAACCAAAGGCGCTCGCTTTTTGGAAATAACCAACCACATCAGTTTTGCCACCAATACCTATTTTTTGCTGCACCCTGGCGCAAATGCCAAGGCACTGGAAGCAAAATTTCCTGACATTGTAGAGAAATATGCCGCCGGAGAGATCCAGCGCAACTTTGGGGTCAGTTGGCCGGAATACAAAGCTTCTGGAAATGGCTATCGGTATTACCTGACCGCGCTTGCCGATATACATTTACACAGCAATTTGGAAAGCGAGTTAAAGCCGGCCGGCAATGCCACCATGGTCAATATTTTTACCCTTATTGCCTTTTTTATACTACTCATTGCCTGCATTAATTTTATGAATCTCGCCACGGCCCGCAGCGCCGAGCGGGCGCGCGAGGTAGGCATTCGCAAAGCACTTGGAAGCGAAAGGAGCCAGCTGGCGGGACAATTTTTAATGGAGGCCATTTTGGTAAGCGGTTTTGCCGCCGTGATCGCTGCAGGTTTGGTTTCTCTTGCATTGCCTTCGTTCAATGAACTGGCAGATAAAAAAATGGACCTGCAGCATTATGCAAGCGGCTGGACTTTGCCGGGCTTATTGTTGTTTGCCGTCCTGGTTGGGCTGATTGCAGGCAGCTATCCGGCTGGCGTATTGTCAGGGTTTCGACCCATTGAAGTGCTGAAGGGTAAATTTTCGGCCCAAAAAAAGGGGCTGTGGCTGCGCAACGGACTGGTGGTGTTTCAGTTTGGAATCTCTATAGCGATGATTATCAGCACTTTGGTGGTGTTGAGCCAATTGAATTTTATTTCAAATAAAAAACTCGGATTCCAGAAGGAACACATGGTGGTGCTGCAAAACGCCTTCACCTTGCAGCAAAAAAACGAGGCCTTCAAACAAGAAATTCAAAAAATAGCAGGTGTGGAAGCGGTGTGTGGAGGCAGTGAAATGCCTGGCGGACAGGGTTGGTTTGGCACCTCGTTCAAAAAACAGGAGGAAAACGAAACGGTGACCGGTCGCGGGTTGGTGGTGGACGCCAATTTTTTTCAAACACTCCGAATGGAACTCGTTTCGGGACGGGTTTTTTCCAGGGAATACGATGATTCTCTTTCTGTTGTGCTGAATGAACGTGCGGCAAAAGACCTCAATCTGGGTCCGGACCCTATTGGCAAGCGTGTGGTGCAACCCGGCAGTTTTTTCGATCCCAACGAGGGGGATGTGACTTTTACGGTCGTCGGGGTGGTAAAAGACTTTCATTTTCAAAGCTTGCACGAACCCATCGTGCCCTTGTTCATGATGTATCACAAGGCCTTTCGAGGGGTAGATGCACTCATAGCCGTACGCGTACAACCCGAACAACTAAAGCCATTTCTCGCAGAAGCAGAGAAAAGTTGGCGTTCTTTCGTGCCCGACCAGCCATTTCGCTACACCTTTTTGGATGCAAAACTTGCCGCTTTATACGATTCTGAAAAGCGGGCACAACACATTTTCGCCATTTTTGCCATGCTGGCCGTGTTCATTGCTTGTATCGGACTGCTAGGTCTGGCTGCTTATACGACCCAACAACGCACCAAAGAAATTGGAATCCGAAAAGTATTGGGCGCCAACACAGGAAGCATCGTTGGACTGTTGGCGAAGGATTTTATGCGGCTCGTATTGGCGGCTTTCGTTTTGGCTTCGCCGGTGGCGGCCTGGGCGATGCATCGCTGGCTCACCGATTTTGCTTACCGTATCGAACTTCAATGGTGGATGTTTGTAACGGCAGCCTTGATAGCGGTCAGCATTGCATTTTTAACAGTGAGTTTTCAGAGTGTGCGCGCAGCATTGACCAATCCGGTGAAGTCGCTGCGTTCGGAGTGATCTATAAGGTGTAAAATCTGAATTGAACCGATCCCGCAAAACGGGCTTACATCACTCTGAGCGAAGTGACTTCACCGGATTTGCCAAAGCAGCACGAATGCTTTGAAAGCTCACCGTCAGAATTGCTATTGCAAGCGCAAAAGCCCCGACCAGCGCAAACATCCACCATTGCAAATCAATGTGATAGGCAAAATCGGCAAGCCATTTTTCAGCAGCCCACCATCCCAGAGGAACAGCTAATGCAAACGCTAGAAGTACCAGTTTGATAAAATCTCTGGCAAGTAGCCCAGTGATATTGACAATACTGGCTCCCAGTACTTTGCGAACGCCTATTTCTTTGGTTCTTTGCGTTGCGCTGTACGTTGCCAGTCCAAACAGCCCGAGGCACGAGATCAGCACGGCCAAGCCAGCGAACAGATTGAACAATGTGCCAGAACGCGCTTCGGTTTTGTACAACTCATCGTAGGTCTGATCAATAAATTCGAATTTGAAAACCTTTCCAGGACAAGCACTTTCATAAATTTCGCGTGCTGAGGCAATAGCCTCCTGCGTTTTCCCAGGCACCGTTTTAATGTAAAACATATCCGTCCACTCCGGGTTCTGGTAGATGATCAAGGGCTCTATGTTGCGGTGTAGAGACTGGAAATGAAAATCTTTTACCACGCCTACCAATGTGCCGCGTACACCATTGAACAAAATCCATTTACCAATGGCAGTACCTGGTTCAAGCCTGAATTCGCGTAACGCAGATTCGTTTACTACAAAAGAAAGACTGTCGGCATGGTTCATCTCTGGGCGAAACCACCGGCCTTCGGTGAGCTGAAGGCCGAACATTGCTGGAAATTCCGTATCCACGCCAATTTGCCAGATGGGCACCTCACGGCCCACTTCTTTGCCCTCCCATTCTATATTCCCGTTTTGGCTGCCGAGGTCCACAAAACCATTGTCGCTCAAGGCGACTCGCGCAATACCCGGCTTGCCCTCAAATTGTCTTCTTATAACATGGGAAGGTGTTTTACTGCCCCAAGTACCGAAGGAAAAAATGTTTTCTTTTTCATAGCCTAATTTAGCGGTTCGGAAAAATTCCATTTGCCGGGCCATCGTTAATGCAGTGAAAATCAAGGCAATGGAAAAAACAAACTGTGTAGTAACCAATGATTTGCGTAAAATTGGATTTCCTCCAGACATTGCTGAAATTCCTTTTAACACTCGAACGGGATCAAATTTGGTTAGTAATAAGGCTGGATAAAGTCCGGCTAAGATCAGTGTGAGCAACGCCGCGCCCAGCACAACCCGCAACACTTCGGGTTTTAAAAAATCGGCCCGGGCCAAATCTTTGCCCGACAATTCGTTGAACAATGGAAGTGCTAAGCTAGCCAATAATACACCTGAAACAGTGGCCAGAAATATCATCAAAGTTGATTCTGATAAAAATTGGGCTAACAAACGCCCTTTTCCGGCACCTACTGTTTTCCGAATACCCACCTCTTTAGCGCGGTTGCTTGCACGTGCGGTGGCGAGGTTGACGTAATTGATGCAGGCAATGCCGAGGATCAGGAAGCCTATAATAGCAAATACCAGAATGGTTTTCCGATCGCCGGAACTGCCACTAAATTTGATAAACGAAGCAGAGTCGAGATAAACCTGTTGCAAAGGTTGCAATGCATACCAGAAGGCTGAATATTCAGGTCTATGGCGGGCAGCAATGGCGGCCAATTTGTGCGAAACTGCCACCCTGTCGGCATCCGGGCGCATTAAAAACCAGCTGATATAACTCATCTGCCCCCAGTGAAAAGCGTTTTTAGGGTCGTGTACCATTTGGTTGGCAATGGGTTCCCAGGGCAAAAGGCAGGAAAATTGAACGCTCGAATTGGACGGTGGGTTGGCCAAAATCCCGGTGACGGTCAAGCTCAGTTTGTCGTCAAGGCGCAGGGTTTTCCCCAGTGGATCCGCATCTGCGAATAACGTATGTGCCAGTTTTTCAGTAATTAAAATACCGTTGGGGGTAGTCAATGGTATTGAACCGTCTGTTTTTATCAAAGGGAAATCGAACACCTCAAAAAAAGATTGATCTACAATCAGGCACTTTTTGACTTCAAACAAAGCGGCATTTACACTTATGGTCCGTGTATGGAGGTTCCAAACCCTAACAGCTTCCTGAATCTCCGGGATTTCTCTCTTGGCTTCAGGCGCGAGACCTGCCGGGGTGGTGGTGGTCCATTCGCGATTGCCGCCAAAATCCCAGTTGGTCAAAACCCGAACTATGTTTTGTCCTTGTCGATGTTGATGATCAAATGTTAACTCGTCTTGTACCCAAAGCATTATGAGTAGTGCAGCGCCCAATCCAGCAGCAAGTCCACTAAGGTTGAGCAGGGTAAAAAAGCGATCGCGCCAGAGGAGGCGTAAGGACAGTTTGAGTAGGTTATTAATCATGGATAGAGTCTGGATGGTATAGTCCTAAGGGCATACCCAAATCCTGCGCCATAAATTCAAGTGCTTGAATTTCAACGATTTGTATTGCTATTTGAACCAACGAAAATGTCCGATGCTGAACGGGAGTGTTCAGATTCGGACATCTTTGATGGGCCGTTTGCAGCAAAAAACAACCAAATGCTTTTTAGGAATTTAGGGCAATCTGTGGGCGACCATAAACCATTCATACCAAAAGTCTCTGCCCTTTTCAATTCAGACCACTGATAAGACACCTTCATCTGCCAGATCGAGAAGGAGAAACTCTTCTAACAAGGCAGCCCTTAGCCAATAAGTTATCGGTCAATCCCTCCTATCATTTCTTCACCCCCATTGTTTCCCAGGCGCTTAAATGCCTCCAGGCCACATTCCAGGAATGCTTTATAGGCCTTCGGGTCGTTTCCGCTGGCGTAATCGCTGGGTTTATTGAGCACTGTTTTGCCATCATGGTGCATGAGCACGTAATATGGCTGGGCGCTTACGTCGAAGTTGTTGACCTGGAAAGACGCCCATTTTGAACCCACCGTGCGGAGTTTTTCGCCTGTTTTGGGGTCGAGCAAATAAGCAAAATTATTGTCCGGGAACAGCCGGACCTTCTCGTCCACATACAGGGAAACGACCACATAATCATTCCGGAGGTGTTCAAGGATCCCTTCCCTGGGCCACACGGTTTCTTCCATTTTTCGGCAATTGACACAGCCGTGGCCCGTAAAATCAATAAATATTGGCTTGTTTTCCAATTTAGCCACGGTTAAGGCTTCATCAAAATCATGGTAGCAGTCCAACCCGTGCGGACAACCGGGGCCATCATGGGCTTTTTCTTCATGGCCTTTTTTGAAGCTGTAGTGCACTGGCGGCGCCAAGCCGCTAAGCAAGCTGAGCGAATGGTAATTGATCAATCCCCAGCCAACATAAGCAGCGAAAGCAAGAGAAGCGAAGGAGATCGCCAGACGGCCTTTCCCCGGGGGGGATTCATTGCCTTTCCATTTCAAAACGCCTAATTGGTAAAGCCCCAACGCCAGGGCACAAAGTATCCAGATTACCATAAATGGCTCGAATTTCAGGATGCCCCATTGCTCTACCATATCGGCAGTGCTGAGGAATTTAAAGGCTAGGGCGAGTTCCAGGACGCCAAGTGTCACTTTTACATTGTCCATCCAGCCGCCTGATTTGGGCAGCGAATTGAGCCAGCCCGGAAACATAGCGAACAAGCCGAACGGCAAGGCCAAACCGAGGCCAAAGCCAAACATTCCAACGGCAGGTTTGAGCGGGATAAAACCCCAAAGAGAAGCCCCCGCGTTGGAACGAGCTGCTTCAACCAACAGGGTGCCTACAATCGGGCCGGTACAAGAAAATGATACAAGTACAAGCGTGAATGCCATAAAGAAGGTTCCAAGAAGGCCACCCCGGTCTGCCAGTTTATCGCTTTTGTTTACCCAGGAAGAGGGCAGTTGAATCTCATAAAAGCCAAAAAACGAGAAGGCAAAAATGACCAAAAGCACAAACATGAGCAGATTGAACCACATATTGGTACTCATTTCGTTGAGTGCAGAAGGCCCCAGCAAGGACGTTAAGGCCGACCCGAGGATCACAAAAATCAGTACAATACTGCCGGCGTATATGAAGGCGTTGCGTAGTCCCGCTTTACGGTCTTTGGAGCGTTTCACAAAGAAGCTCACCGTCATTGGAATCATGGGGAACACACAGGGAGTCAGCAGCGCGATCAGGCCACCCAGAAAGCAAAACAAAAAAAGCGTTACCCAGGAACCATTGTCGCTGCTGCCATTGGCGCTGGTATCGCCGCAATTCCCTACGAATTGGGCAGGATTGATGTCGCGTTTGGAATAGAAAAAGCCTTTGAAGTTTGGGTCATTTGGTGCAACAGGGTCTGTACTCGGAACAATTTTGGAGCCAGCAGTATCCGTATCAGTCGGTCCAGGTTCTATTTTAGCCGTTTCTTTGGTTGCCTCTTCGGTAGTTGAGCTGGCAGCCCCCTTGTCTCCGCAGCCGCTCAAGGCTGGAATTTTAAAACTATAATCAATGTCTTTTGGGGGCAAACACATCTCGTCATTGCAAACCATGAACCCGAGGTAACCGCTGATTGGCTTGCTGGGGTCTTTGATCTCTACCCGTTGTGTAAGGATTGCTTTGTGTTTGAACTTGGTGAGGTTCATATCAAACACCTTATCGTGAACCTTGATGATCTCACCACTTTCCTTGGCTTTGCCCAGCAATTTGTAATGGGTGCCTTCCTGAAAGGTAAGTGTAGTGGCTACGGGGCCATCTTCGCTTTCGAGAAATTGTGAGTAAGTGTACCACCCGTCTTCAATGGTTCCCGTAAAAATGAGGTCCACCTGGCAGTTGCCCACATCTTTGGTTGAAAAGGACCATTTTACAGGATTTTGGCCAAAAGCAGCCAAAGAAATAAACACCGCGAGCAGTGTAAAAATGGATTTGCGAATACCGGTAAACATATTGTCAAGACAAAATAGGTAAATCAATGGGTGGTGCCACAGTTAGCTAGTGCGGGAATTTTGAACGAAAAATTTGCGTCCTTGGGTGGCAGACACATTTCATCGTTGCAAGTCATATAAGTAAGGTAGCCTGCTATGGGCTTGCTGGGGTCTTTGATCTCTACTCGTTGGGTGAGGATGGCTTTGTGTTTGAACTTGGTCAGGTTCATGTCGAAGATCGGGTCGTGTACCTTGATTATTTCGCCGCTTTCGACGGCTTTTCCGAGGAGTTTGAAATTAGTGCTCTCCTGGAAAGTGATCAAAGTTGCCACCGGTCCGTCTTCGCTTTCGAGAAACTGGGAGTAGGTGTACCAGCCTTCGTCAAGTATGCCTGTGAAAATCAGGTCTACCTGACAATTACCAGCGTCTTTGGCTGTAAATGACCATTTTGCGGGGTTTTGGGCAAAAGCCGTCACAGAAAGTAAGCCTGCAATTAAAAAGAAGAAGGCCGTGCGTATGGATTTGTGAGTCATAACATGGGGTGAATTGATGATGAACGTTTAAAAACGGTCACAAAGAAACAGGATTATAACGGGGAGTTTGACGGAGCCTTGGGGTTTAAATCTATTTTAACCCTAATAATGTCCGCTTGGAGCTATTTATTCCACTTTTTGCTCAGGTATTTTGGGCAATATTCAGGAACATAAGTCATCACCTAAAGTTCTGATGAGGCATGTTGCGCTTCAAGTCTTAAAGTGCTCTTAAATTGCAGGATCCGGTGGCGTGTTCGCACTGTTGTCTCGCTCCACCGTGGGCTATGGGTAGAAGTCGTCGCTGCGCTTGTTGATGTTTTACGACGCTGTCAAATAATTCTACCCGCTCAATATCGCTTGGGTTAAGACCCACTCTGGTTAAACCGCCTTCATCGCTGCCTGTACCCACGCATCGCGTAATACAAAAGGTATAGGTAGCAGGGCAACATCAAAACAAGAAAAGCGGCCTGGTAGCCCATGGTTTTTTCAAGCAATCCGTAGGCTTGCGGAATAAGCGCGCCACCAGCAATACCCATTATAAGCCAGGCAGCCCCGATCTGGGTAAAACGCCCTAATCCATTGATCGCCAAAGGGAAAATAGCCGGCCACATCACGGCATTGGCCAATCCTAGCAGGGCAATACAAGTAACTGCTGTTGAGCCGGTAGTAAAATAGGTCAGTGCAGTGAGTATGGTGCCTAATATAGCCGAGTATTTTAAAAAATCTTGTTGCGCCACGTACTTGGGAATCAATATTATGCTCAATACATACCCTACCAACATAGCACCGAGGGTGAACGCGGTAAAATACTTCGTCTGGTCAAGATCGAAGCCCAGAGACTTCCCATAGACACCGATGACATCTCCGGCCATTACTTCAGCACCGACATAGACAAAAATTGCAATAGCCCCCAATACCAAATGAGGGAATTGCCACACTTTGGTACGTCCGGCAGCCAGTTTGGTCTGTGCTTCGTTGTCGGATTCTCCATCTGTATCAATTTCCGGAAGAGAAGATCGGCGTATCATCAGAGCGAGTGCTGCCAATACAACGGCCATTACGACGTAAGGCGCCACCACCCGACCTGCCAGTTGGTCGAGCAAGCCATTTTTGATCACGGCATCCGTGGCGGCATTGATTTGTGTTTCAATGGCTGTGGCGTTTTTTAATACGATACTGCTCAAGATCAATGGACTGAGTATGCCTGCAACCTTGTTGCAAATGCCCATGATACTGATACGCTGTGCAGCGCTTTCGATGGGGCCGATGATGCTGATGTAGGGGTTGGAGGCTGTTTGTAAAAGCGCCAGACCCATGCCCTGCACAAAAAGCCCGGCCAAAAACAGCGGGAATGCCCGGGCCTGAGCCGCCGGGATGAAAATCAGACAACCCACTGCCATGACCAAAAGTCCCCAGGCCATGCCGTTTTTGAAACCCGTGCGTTGCAGAATTTTAGAAGAGGGAATGGCCAGGAAAAAGTAGCTGATGTAAAAGGCGAAAGTTACAAAAAGTGCCTGCAGGGTGTCCAATTCACAGGCAAGTTTCAAAAATGGGATCAAAGTGCCATTAAGCCAGGTGACGAAGCCAAAAATGAAAAACAGGAGGCCAATGATGCCGATCTGGTAGAGGTATCCGCTGCTGCGGGCGGTAGAATTTTGCATAGAGTGAGTTGTTATTCGTTAGAAGGTTTACCCGCCTTCGCCCTAAAGGGCTATGGCGGGTAAAGCGGGTAAAGCGCGTAAAGGAACTTAACTTCCCGAAAGTTTCAAACTTTCGGGAAGTACGATTGCACTGCGCTTGCTATCTTGCTCGCTAAAATCCACCCTCCCCATGCTTGAATCTTCCATTGAAATCGGTGCGGAGATCTTCTTTTCGCTGGTGAAAAAAGCCTACGCTGGCATTGCAGGCTACGCGCAAGAGCGCGATTTTTTCAAAACGGCTACTAAGAAATACATTAAAAACCTGCGCGACGATTTTGGCGAAGTGCGCGTATTGGGCATGAAAGAACGCGTACGGCTTGAAAGCCTATACGTTCGTGCTAATGTGCTGGAAAAACTCCAAATCCGCTCTGGCGACCTGCCTGAAGAGATGGAGCAGAACCGTGCCATGTTCCTTTCTGCTTTTGGGAAAACCCTCGAAACCGTTGATGGAGAGGAGATTGTGAATAAGGATGAAAACCTCATGGTACTTGGGAAACCCGGCGCAGGAAAAACCACCTACTTGAAATACCTGACACTTCGGATGACCTCGAAGGACAAAGGCAGCAAAATCAAGCAGCGCAGGTTGCCCATTTTTGTCACCCTGCATGAGTTTGCTAAAAGCGGAAAGCCGCTGCTGGATTACATGGTGGAGCAGTTTGGCCTTTGTGGTTTTGAGGATGCCAAATCCTTTATCGAGCGGATGCTTTCCAATGGAGATTGCATTGTGCTGCTGGATGGCCTGGATGAGGTGAGTCGGGAAACGAGCCTGGATACGGTGATTCAAGAGGTGACCGATTTTACACGCCGGTATCGGGAAAGCCGATTTGTGGTAAGTTGTCGCGTGGCGGCGTACAACCACTCGTTTCCAAAGTTTAAAGAAGTGGAAATCGCCGATTTTAATAAAGCACAGATCGAAGACTTTGTCGGCAAATACTTTCAAAAAGAACACGAAACGGGAAGGGATTGCTGGAAAAAACTGCAAGAAAGTCAACCCTTGCTTGAAATGGCTTCTTCGCCCTTGTTGCTCACATTGCTCTGCATCACTTACGATGAGCGACAGGATTTCCCTTCCAATCGCGCCCTACTTTATGGCCGCGCCATTGATGCCCTACTCAACCGTTGGGATGCTTCAAGGCGTATCAAGCGGGATAAATTATATAAAGACCTGGACGAGCCGCGTTTGCTCAACTTGCTTTCGCGGTTAGCTGCGGGCTATTTTGAGGCTAATGTTTACTTTTTCAGAGAAGAAGACCTGCACCAACAGATCGGCAATTTCCTGGCCGATCTGTTTGGAGAAGAATCGCGAAGCAAGGGCGCCTTGGTCTTGCAAGATATTGAGCAGCATTATGGCCTTATCGTGCGACGTTCACAATACGCTTTTTCGTTTTCACACCTGACGTTTATGGAGTATTTTACGGCGCAATATGTGGTGGACAAAGCAGGAAGTGGCGCCCTTAATGGATTGATAGAAAGCCATTTTCGTGTTGACCGATGGCTTGAAGTGTTTGTGCTTACTGCGGGGAAATTGGGTCATGGTGCCGATGAATACCTCCTGGAGATGCAACGGAAGAACAGGGAATTACTCCAGGATGTGCCGGAATTAGAGGCCCTGCTGCGTGCAATACAAGCCGCAATTATTCCTGGGGAAAGCAAATATTCAAAGGCCGGAAGAGAAGCAATAGCAGCATTCCTTGCCCTTGACCCTGCCCTTGACCGTGCTCGTACCCGTGCCCTTGGCCTTGGCATTGACCGTGGTGCCTTTGACTTTGACTTTGTCCGTGCCCGTACCCTTGACCTTGCCCTTGTCCGTGACCGAGCCCTTGACCTTGCCCGTGCCCTTGACCGTGCCTTTGACCGTGCCCTTGACCGTGCCCTTGACCTTGACCATCTTGCCCTTGACCGTGCCCTTGACCGTGCCCAGCTTAAAGCTTACTACATGCAGGCTAACAATTTAAACATACAAATTCTTGTAAAAACATCAAACTATTTAAAAGGCAACCTTTGGATTGTCAAATGCCTCAACTCCGGTGCCACAATATCTGCCAAAGTACGCGAGCAGGTGCTGGCGGGGCTTTTCAAGCCGGAAAGTGAGTGATGGGAGTTATCAAAACTCAAACAACCGAATTCCATCAAGATGCGTAAAATCGGAGGTGTTAATCGTAGCAATATCTAACACCCCATTGGCCAACATAACAGCCGCCACCTCCAAATCAAATACACGATTCCCGCGCGGCGCATATTTTTTGAAAAGCGATCCAAAAATCTGAAGGCTCACGGCAC
>JBJXGO010000019.1:0-11162 GCA_046160345.1 Saprospiraceae bacterium | reverse complement strand
GCTCTAAACCTGCTGGGCATCGTCACACTTTCTTCCCAAACGCTCACAGGTACTGTTACCGATCCACTGGGAGCACCAGTCGCCAATGCCCGCGTCACGATTTTCCTTGTGGATACAACGAGATTTCGGGAAACCCGTACCGACGCCAATGGGGCCTATCTTTTTGAAAACCTCGACCCTTACTATTTCTTCTTCGGCGTAGCAAAACCCGGGTTTGCTTATTTTGAAAATGCCACTACCGGCATCGTCGGGACAGTGGTTCATAATGCACAGCTTGAACCCGAAACCGAAATAGGTCAATGGAACGTCATCATGCAATCTCCGGAAGCATTGGGGGGAACCGACCTCGGGGTACTGATGCCCAACGGAAGCATCTATTATTGCCACAACACCAAGGATCCATTCTTCTTCATACCAACGGAAAACGATACCAGTTTTGCCAAAGGCAGCGGTATTGCTCAAGGCTGTGTTGCCCATGCTTTACTCCTGAACGGGAAGGTGTTATTCGCAGGCGGCACCTTGGAAGAAGACGGCTTTGGCCCGGCAAGCAAAAAGGTCAAAACATTCGACCCTGCCACCAACCTATGGCCGTATCAACCCGATATGCTGGATTCGCGCTGGTACCCGACACTTGCGCCGCTTTTTGACCAACGTTTGTTGATCGTGGGCGGGGGCGACATAAACACAGGTCTCCCAAATGCCAAACGGACCAAAACCTCCGAAGTATATGACCCGGCATCGGGCGCCACCCAATGGGCAGATACCGTAAAACTTGGCACCGAAGTAGGGGCGATCGTGCCGCTTTTCACAGGTAAAATTTTAATGACCCATCGCCCGCCGCAACTTTTTGACCCCGGCACCTTGCAATGGGATCTGGCTGCCGATTTTGTTCAAGGAAACCGTATGCCCAATGGCGACCACTGCGATCACGAGATCGTGATGCGGCCAAATGGTCAAGTGGTGGCCATTGGTTACAAATCTTTTACCCCCGGCCAACCAGGGGTCAATGTGGAGATCTACGACCCAATACAAAATACCTGGTCTTTGGGCAGCAATTTAGCCCCCACCCGCTCCCGGGCCAAAGTAGTACAGTTACCAGACGAAACGATACTGGTCATGGGCGGCTTCAAGCAACAAGCCACCGACCCCAGCCCCGTCAACAACTGGGGCTATATGGGTCTTACCGATCAATACAACCCCAATACTGATACCTGGCGCAGATTGGCAAATATGAATTGGAAAAGGGAGTATCATGCCATTACGATCCTTGTTCCTGACGGGCGCGTCATTGCCGTAGGTGGAGAGGGCGCACCCGGCAATGAGCCGCCACAAAGCATCATCGAGGCGTTTTCCCCGCCGTATTTGTTCAAAGGCGTACGCCCGGAAATTTCCAATTTCAATAAAACGGTGTTCCAACGTGGCGAAACGATTGAGTTTGAAGCCCACAAAACCAATGCGCTCACCAAGGTCATACTGATGTCCAACGCCGTGATGACCCATTTTATGAACTCTGGCAATAGCCGCTGCCTCGAATTGGATTTTACACAAAATGGCAATCAGGTGAGTGCCATACTTCCCAATGACAGTCTCAAACTCATGCCCGGCTGGTATATGCTATTTGGCATGGTGGACGATATTCCGTCTGTGGCGCAAATGGTGCAAATTTTGCCTGGCCAGTACGTGATGATGGAAACGCCTCCTACAGCCGGGTTCACTACCACCCAGAATTCTGGCTGCGAACCGCTTACCCTGCAGTTTACCAGTACCTCTTCTGCCAACACGACGGATTTTAATTGGCAATTTCCTGGTGGGATGCCCAATTCTTCTACATCAGAAAATCCGACAGTTGTTTATTCAACCCCGGGTACCTATTCAGTGACCTTAACGGTGAGTAACAGCGCCGGGAACAATACAGCCACTCAGCCGAATTATATTACCGTGAACCCTTTGCCTGCATCTGGTTTCAGTAATTCAATAGTAGGCGCAACTGCTTCCTTTACCAATACCTCGACCAATGCCAGCAGTTATCTCTGGGATTTTGGCGACGGAGATACAAGTACACAAATCAGTCCATCACACATCTACGCCAATGACGGGACTTACGGCGTGACCCTCCTATCAACGGGACCATGCGGTACGGCATCGGCCACGCAGACTATTACTATTATTACGGTCAGCACGAACGAGCCAAGTTTTGTAGAATCCTTTCGTGTCTTCCCGAATCCGATAACTTCGGGTGGCTTCTTATCAGTTGAGATAGCTTTGAAAAAGGCAGGTAAAGTGAATTTTGAATTGACGGATGCGGTTGGCAAGCAAGTTCGGAATTATTCCTTGCTTGAAAAAACCATTGACAAGCAAGTTTTCACACTCAAAACAACGGGAATTAAAGCAGGGGTTTATTTACTGACGGCATATATGGAGAATGTGATTTTGGGGACTGAAAAAGTGATTATACGATAATGACTATGGAACACCACAACCCAGACCACGCTAAACCGGCAACAAAAGGTCACTCCGAACACATTGGGCACACTATGCCCGATGGAACAGTTATGGAGGGTGCGATGCACGGTGCAGGCCATACTGGACACAGCAGCGGTCACGACCATACGGCCATGATCGCAGATTTCCTACGGCGTTTCTGGATATGTTTGGTGCTTACTGTGCCTGTGGTGGCCATTTCCCCGATGTTTCAAATCGCAGCCGGATACCAGTTCGATTTTCCAGGTCGAGATTGGGTTTCGGTGGTGCTTGGTAGCGTCATTTATTTTTATGGCGGCTGGCCATTTTTGACAGGGCTTAGTGAAGAGCTGAAACGCCGTCAGCCGGGAATGATGACCCTCATTGGTGTGGCTGTCACCGTAGCGTTCTTGTACAGCACGGCAGTGGTATTTCGATTGGTGGAAGGCATGGATTTCTACTGGGAACTTGCCACGCTGATCGTAATTATGCTGCTGGGGCATTGGCTCGAAATGAAATCGGTTGCCGGCGCCTCAAAAGCCTTGGAATTGATTGTCAAAATGATGCCTGCTGAGGCGCACATGTACCATGGCGGCGATATGCTGCACGATATGCGTGTGGACGAATTGAAAATAGGCGACCTTGTTCTGGTGAAACCAGGTGAAAAAATTCCAGTGGATGGCACTGTGATCGATGGGATCAGCAGTGTAAACGAGAGTATGCTAACGGGTGAAAGTGTGCCTGTACAAAAGATGGAAGGCGCAAAAGTGATAGCCGGAGCCCTAAACGGAGAAGGCAGCCTGAAAATCCGAGTGGACAAATCGGGAAAAGACAGTTATCTCAACAAAGTTATCAGCTTGGTGCGAGAGGCCCAAGCTGCCAAATCGCAGACTCAGCACATGGCCGACCGAGCAGCCAAGTGGCTGACTTTCATAGCCTTGGGAGTAGGTTTCGGGACATTAGCTGTCTGGCTCGCCAAAGGGGAAACGCTGGCCTTTGCGCTCGAACGCATGGTGACAGTGATGGTCACCTCCTGTCCACATGCACTGGGTGTGGCGATCCCATTGGTGGTCGCTATATCAACGGCCATGACCGCCCGGCACGGGTTGCTTATTCGCAATAGGACCGCTTTTGAAAATGCACGACGCATCACGGCGATGGTGTTCGACAAAACAGGAACGCTCACCGAAGGAAAATTCGGCGTGTCGCGTATTTTTACGCTTTCCGAAGCTGTTGATAAAAACACCCTGCTCGCAACCACTGCCGCCCTTGAACAGGAAAGTCAGCACCCCATCGCTCAGGGCATTGTCACGGCAGCCAAAACCGCCGGACTTTCGCTGCCTTCCGTTACCAATTTTACATCTATCACCGGCAAAGGCATCACCGGTCATGTAAATGGCAAAAAAATCAGTGTCGTCAGTCCCGGATATTTGAAGGAAAAGAACATCGAACTGCCTGCCGAAGCGGCTGGCACAGCAGCAGAAACCGTGGTTTTTGTATTGGAAGATGATAAGTTGACCGGGTTTCTTGCATTATCCGACCAAATCCGTCCCGATGCTGCCGAAGCGGTCAAGCAGTTGAAAAGCCAAGGCATCAAAGTATTCATGGCCACGGGCGACAACTCCATCGTTGGGAAGGCTGTCGCGGAACAGTTGGGTTTGGATGGTTATTTCGCCGAAGTGCTGCCCCATCAGAAAGTCGAAATCGTAAAAGACCTGCAAACCAAAGGGGAGTATGTGGCAATGACTGGCGACGGCGTGAATGATGCGCCCGCGCTTGCTCAAGCGGATGTGGGCATAGCCGTTGGCTCTGGTACAGATGTGGCTGCCGAAACTGCAGATATTATTTTGACCGATAGTAAGCCTTCTGATGTACTTGGGTTGGTCAATTTCGGGAAAGCGACATACCGTAAAATGGTTCAAAACCTGTGGTGGGCCACTGGATATAATGTACTGGCTATTCCAATTGCGGCAGGTGTTTTATATCCTCAATTTGTACTTAGCCCGGCGTTGGGAGCGGTTTTGATGAGTTTAAGTACCATCGCCGTAGCGCTAAATGCACAACTGTTGAGAAAAGATTTGATCGATAAATAAATTGAATACAATCTAATACCAGCCAATAATTCCAAAAAATGTTACATTTTAATCTTGCCAGTCAGGAATGAAATTAAATATAGTCACAATGAATTTTTTGGATGTGGATTATCGCCTGTCCTGAGAATTCATGCCTTGGGGCGGGATTTTGATTTTTGGAATTAGAATGGGTACACATTTTCCGGAACAGAATCCGGGTGTAGTTCCATGAAATGCCGGAAAAGAAAAAAATGGAGGGGAAATTTGTGAGGGGGGGACAAGGTGATATCTCCGGCGCATCTACCCGCGTTCAATCAAACAGGACATCTAGAGTCAATTCCTGCGCCATTGATGTAAAAAAGTACTCGTTTCGTTTTGCATCAAAAATGTGAGCGAGCTAAGCATCGTGGTGTACGTGGGCGCTTGGTCAAAAAGACACAAGCGCGGCGCTGCTCTTGGCTGAGCTGGGAAGACCTGAAGAGGCGAAATGGTTTTATCATCGGGGCTAAACGTTCCCAGCTGGGAGACGCTCGCGAGCGTGACCCTCGCGAGCGTCGTGTATGCAAGCTAGGCAACTTGCTGGAATGGCAACGAAATCATTTTTTAGTTGATGGTGGAGCTGGAATACCCAATAGAAAGCTAAAATCTGCTAAAATCGCCGTATCTCCACTGCTCGTGCTGGTATATGCGCTACTGAGATGGCAATTGAAACAACTTCCTGTTGCTTGAAAATAGGTTTCTGCAACGGTATTCGATTGAACTAAAGGAACGCCCAACTTCTGAGACGGAAAAGTTTCTGTTGCCACTCCCCATTGACTTCCAATAAGTTTGTAATACTGCCAGACAGATTTTTCCGCCGTTAGTTTTGCCTGCCATTGTTGTGTCGCTTCGCTTGCTGAACTTTCAATTGGATGGACACGATATACCTGAGTTCCATACATACCGTCTGTGGCATAAGTGCGGGCATATTGTGGGTTGGTTCCGTTGGAAAGAGACCATTTGAAAGGGTGGCGGGGGGTAGGATCAATCGGCGGGCTGTTGAGCTTACATTTTGTGCAGTCTGGATTATAAAAAGAGTAGTTTTTTCTGCTTGTAGAATCATCTGGGGCATTGTCAACATGTTCAAATGTACTCCATATCCAGAAGGCGCCATTATTTTTTACTTTGCGAATGATGTGCATCCCAACCATCCCTACGGTCACCGTGTCGTTGATGGTCGATTTACCTCCGATTACTCCGCTTTTGTCCACATGAATGATTGCCATTCTGTGAAAATAACGTTCAAAATTGTCTACACCCGGCACCAATATCCGCCACGCTACTTTTATTTCCATAGATCCAATGGAATTAGGGTAAGAACCGGAGGGGAAATTGACCGGGCCTTTAAATTTAGATTGCCCAGCATAGGTATTCAATCCATTATCTTTGATGTACTTTACTTCAACTGGATTGACCCTGATTTCGTAGAGCGTAAAATTTAGGTTGCGATCTATTAATGGAGATGCAAAGGCTTCAAAAAAGGTATTATGCCCTACTGTAATGGAATCGAAATGGTGAAAGCCAGCTTTTGAAACGCTGCCCAAAATGGGCAGGTCACCTAAAACCTTGGTTTTGACTCCGAAGATTTCATCTGGATCGTTGTATGTCTCCCAAACGCGAGGCGCATCAGGGCTAGCATTGATGTCTGTTCCGATAGGCGTACCATCTGAGTTGGCCGGCCAGTTAAGCGCAATAAATGTTTGCCACGAAAACCAATTAAATGGGAACTGGCATTCCGGGTCAAAGGAATGATAAGCATCGGGAGTGTGGACGTCAATATCGCGTGGGAGAAATGGACAAAGGAAGGAGTCGGCAGCAGTAGTTCCCTGAGCACAAAAATAACCGTGCCCGTTTGGGAACTGTTTGCAGAATTTGCCCACTTTCGCTTGTTTTTGATTATTTTGACAATATGCAATCATAAACGTGATTGCTACTAAAATAAAAAAAAGCAGTACTTTTTTCATAAACAATGTTAAAAGTTTAACCAGATTTTTGTAACCTGGAGGTGAAATGAGTTTATTAAAATGAAGCAAATAAGTTGCACAGCAACATGGCAGTTTGCCACTTGATCATAGTAGGCTTGGGTTACATTGTCAAATTCAACGCAAAACAAAGATATATCATTTACGTTGTATATCTTCCGACAGTTAGAATTTTATTTTTATAAAAGTCGGAGACTTGAGATAAAACCGATCGCCAACCGAGGAGCAACAAAACCGTCTCCAAAGTCCTATCCCTGTGAACTGCTTCGACCCAACTTCTCTCCCTTTCTACGGTACAAAGTTCCGACCTCTTAACCAGCCATCCTTACACTATATGGTCATAATGTTTAATTATTATTGCAATTTTGGAAGAAATTTTGGCAAAAGCCGAATACAACCGATAAGGTGTGCGCGTATTCAAGATTTGACAAATTTTTAAAAGTTGTCAAATCTGGTAACCCTCCGGGCAGCGGTAGGGCTTCGTTCCCGATTGTTGTCAGGACCCTCCCGCGGAAAATGGCCTTATAGGTGGTTTCTGTTCGTCGGGCCAGGGCTTTGCCGCCGGCTTCCTCCCTCCCGAGGCCTTGGGACCATCTCGCGATGGACACCCTTGCCTTGGGTCCTCGCTGCCAAGCGTGTTGCGGACTTGCACCGCCGAGTTAGCGCCCGTGCCGGGCGCAAAACAAAAAGCCCTCGTAAGTGATTAACTTACAATGGCTTGCGCTGGTTTCGATGTAGTCCGTACGGGGGTGCGACTTCTAATTTCTGGCACTTTGCGTTCTGCCGGTACGATACGCCATTGTTGTGCTTGCGTTGAAGCAATCGAAAGCGATTGATCATGTCTTCATCAAGTTGAATTATCTCACTAGGATAAAATATCCGTAACTTTCGCAAACCACTTTCCTGTGGGTAAAATTGAACTATATTTGCTTGTAGTTCTACCTAATGCCTCCTCCACTTGCACAACCGCAGCTTTCTTCTCGCATTGTTCTTTTGCCTGCTGTATTTCCGACCGGCAGGTGGGCAAAACGTCATTTTCGACCATCTCACCATCGACCAGGGGCTTTCAAATAATGCCGTTTATGCCATTGCGGAGGATCAGGATGGGTTTATGTGGTTTGGCACCCGAGATGGCCTCAATCGCTACGACGGATATGAATTCCGAATATTCAAGACAGATCCGGCAGATAGTGTCTCGTCGTTGCCGAGCAATAATATCCAGGCGCTTTTCAAGCACCCCAATGGCGACCTGTGGATAGGCCTGGGCTCGGGCGGGCTTTGCATCCTCGATCGGGCAAGCCAGCGTTTTCGGGTGAACCCTTTTGCGGGGCAGATTTTCCCTGATTGGACGGCTGTTTCCATTGTTGCTATTTTTCAGGATAGTAAAGGGTACATCTGGTTAGGCACCAGCGGACAGGGTATTATTCGCATTGAGCCCAAGGGTAAAACGGCCGAGTATTTCGGCGCCGATACCGCTAACCCGGGTCGGCGCGTGTTGAGTTCCACCTGCTTTTCCTTTGCTGAAGACCGGCAATCGAATGTTTGGATGGGTACCTCAGAAGGCCAGATACATTGCTATAACCGACAAAAGGATGCAGTGGATGTTATTTATGGCCGGTCGGAGCAAGGCTTTGATCTGTATAGTTTTAGCAAATCCCTGTTGATAAGAAACGATATCCTGTGGATCGGTACCGAAGGCAATGGTTTGATCTTATATGATCTCCGGCAAAAAAAGTTTCTCAAAAAGGCTTTGGGCAATACGCTGATCAAAGATCTGAAACAAACTGCGGACAGAGTTTTGATCTCCACAGATGGCACCGGGTTATACTATACCAAAAATGAGGGCATATCCTTCCAGTCGGTAAAATTGGTCCCCACCCTTGTAAATACCTTGAACACCAACGCGCTCTACGATATCTTCATCGACAGCCATAATAATATATGGATCGGCAGTTTTAATGGAGGGCTTAACGTACACAAGCCGAATAAGTCAGAATTTCTGAGTTATGCAGAAGTACCTAACTCCATTGCAGCACCCGGCAATCAATCGGTGCTGGCTTTTCACGAAGATAAAGACGGTTTTATCTGGATCGGGAAAGACGGTGGCGGCCTGCAACGTTTCGACCCCAAAGACCAAAGTTTTATTACATATACCGCCAACCCTTCGAACCCCAATACGATCAGCAGTAATGTTATCACCTCGGTTTATGAAGATAGCAAGGGCAATTTATGGGTGGGCACCTTTGCCTACGGCCTCAACCGATTTGATCGAAAAAAAAATAGCGTAGAAGTCTTTCAGCATGATCCTGCCGACAGCAATTCGATTAGCAACAACAACGTCTGGGCCATCCGGGAAGACTGGGACGGGAAGCTATGGATTGCTACACTAGGCGGCGGTCTGAACCGCTTCGACTACACCAATAAGCGGTTCTACCGCTTCCAACCCGACGCCAATTGGCCCAATAGCCCCAATCACCTGTCAGATTGGAACGTCCGCACCTTAATGGTCGACAAGAACAACCAAATGTGGATCGGTACTGAATTTGGCGGACTCAACAAACGGGATCCGGTGTCGGGCACGTTCACCAACTGGCGGGTAAATAGCGCAAATGCAAAAGGCTTAAAATCAAATTCCATCCTATGCCTCCACCAGGATCACAGCGGTTGCCTGTGGTTAGGAACAGAAGGAGATGGTTTGTTTAAAATGGCGGACGATCAACAGTCTTTTCAACAGTACACCACAAAAGACGGACTTCCATCGAACGTCATCAATGCCATTGAAGCCGACCAAAATGGCCTGCTTTGGATCAGCACGAACCAGGGCCTGGCCTCCTTTGAGCTCCCAACCCAACGAATCAACACCTACGACCAAAACGATGGCTTAAAGTCCAACCAGTTCAACCCCGGCGCCTCCCTCACCACCCGGAGCCGGGAAATTTATTTCGGAGGAATAAGCGGCATCAATGCCTTTGTACCTAATGCCATCAAAAGCAACCCCGTACCACCAAAAGTTGTGTTTACCGACTTTAAACTGTTTAACCGTTCCCTCCCCCTTGGTAAATTCGAGGGGCGTACAATCTATTCCGGGCCATTAAACGAGGGGCCAGCGGTACAGCTGAATTATTCGGACAACGTATTCACCATATCGTTCACGGCACTTGATTTTACCAATCCGGCAAGAAACCAATTCGCTTACCGCTTGGTTGGTTTTGAAGAAGTCTGGAATCTGGTCGATGCCAGCCGAAGGTACGCCACCTATACCAATTTGGACGCTGGCGACTATGTTTTTCAGGTAAAAGCTACGAACAACAGTGGAGTCTGGGCTGAAAAAGTGGCCGAATTGGCCATCTGTATCAGCCCTCCTTTTTGGGAAACCTGGTGGTTCCTGTTCCTGCTTACTTCAATGATCGGCGGATTGATGGCGCTCTATATTTACTACCTCGACAACAAACGAAAGGAAGCCCATCAAAAAGAGCTCCTGAAGGCAGAACAAGAGATTTTACAACTCAAAAATGAACGCCTCAGCGAAGAAGTTGAGAAAAAAAATGATCAGCTTTCAGCAGCCCTACTCCAGTCGGCACATAAAAACAATTCGTTGGATGGTCTGAAAAAACAATTGACCGGTATTAGCCTGGAGTTCCAAGGCGATGCAGAACAGAAAAAAGAAATCCGGCAATTGATACGCAAGATTGATGTTGAACTGTCGTCGGAAGATTATTGGGAGCAGTTTCAACTCAACTTTGATCAGGTACACCAGCAGTTTTCCAAAAAATTGCATCAACGCCATTCGCAACTAAGCCCCAATGATATTCGCCTGTGCTGCCTCCTCCGCATCAACATGACTAATAAAGAAATCGCTGCTATCCAGAGCGTTTCGCTGGGCTCAGTCGAGAAAAGTAAATACAGGCTCAAGAAAAAGTTAACACTGGATAAAGACGCCGATCTCAACTTGTATATTCTTGATCTCGCCTGATTTTCATGGCTGTCCAGCATTTGTCCAGTTCCCATTTCCCCGTTTTCTGTCGTCGTCCTGTAGTTTTGCGATAGATTTACTTGCCGTTTTTTGAAATTCAGTAAAAGATATTCAAAATTTAGGTTTTTCTGTAAAACGCAAAACGAAACGATAATATGTTAAAGCCTTTTGTCCTGCTGGGCTTGGTCTTGGCCACTGGGCTTCTTGCCTTTAGGTTGGGACGTCACGCGGAACATGCGCCGCCATACAGCAAAGCAGCAGTCATAGAAGTAAAAATTGACTCCCTGCTCCAGCTGATGACGCTGGAGGAAAAAGTCGGTCAAATGGTTCAATATACCGGATACGCTGAGTTGACCGGCCCCGGGAAAAAGGAAGGCAACAACCTCGAAAAGCACAATCAGATAAAACAAGGCCGCGTGGGTTCTATGCTCAACCTGGTTAACGTCGCTTCCACCCGCGAAGCCCAGGAACTTGCCGTCAAAAACAGCCGTCTAGGTATCCCCATGATCTTTGGTTATGATGTGATTCATGGATTCAAAACCATGTTTCCCATTCCACTGGGCGAGGCGGCTAGCTGGGACCTCGATGCCATGCAACTTTCCGCTTCCATTGCTGCCAAAGAAGCCGCCGCTGCAG
>JBJXGO010000018.1:0-36698 GCA_046160345.1 Saprospiraceae bacterium | reverse complement strand
GACTTGACCAAAGATGAGTCCTGGTTAACCAGAAGGCTTATGGTTGAAAAAGGGAAAGAGATAAACGAGGCGTATCCCTGGTTTGGGATAGGCCTATTGAATTTCAGTTTGTACGAGGCTCAACTGGCCTCACTTTGGAGCAGGGAATTTGTACCGTTACAGGATGAAAAAGACCCAGGCACTCATTTTAACCAAGCCTCCTCGCATAATTCTTATTTGCAGATCTGGACCGAAACAGGTTATGTGGGCCTATTCTTTTTCTTGCTTTTGCTGTTTTTTCCCTTGTTCTATTTTGTCAAAAAACTGATGTTTGAAAGTTTGAGTTTAAAAGACCTGCCATTAATAAGCCTGTTGAGTATTTGCCTTCACTTTCTGGTCATATCGAATATAACAAGCGCATTAAGCTGGTTTGTTATAGGATTTTCCTATGCGGGATACCACAAACGGTTGAATATCTAAATCTTGAACTTAGGTTTTTACTATCATATTCCAATAGTTTCTCGCGATGAGGAAATTTATTTGCCGAGCTACCTTGGTCTGTTTTTGGATTCAATAGCTGAAAAGGTCAAAAGCCTTGTTTTGTTCCTGCATGAAGCTACGGATAAAGAAATGGAATCCTGCAATTACAGGCTCCGATCAATTAACATTAGATGGGTCAATCTGGGGAAGAAAAAACCTGCCTGGCACCGGGCAATTTTTGGCAAAAAACTGCTTGTAAAATTTAAAGCCGAAGCCAATGGTCTTAATGCAATGCTTATCAGAGCGCCAACCCCGCTATCTGCGGCTTTCTTCTCCGTTTTTGGCAAAAAAACATCTATAGTATATTTGTTGGTTGGCGATTATGTGGCAGGTGTCCCGCACCTTGATCTCCCGATCTTTCGCAAGTGGGCGATCTATTGTATGGCACTTTATTTGGATCATTCCTTAAAAAGATCAGCAAGGTCCTGTTGTATTCTGAGCAACTCGAAAGTAATCCGGGAAAAATTCAAGCCTTTCACTGAAACCGTCCATTACATTCGAACCACTACGCTTTCTGAAAAGGACTTTTTCACCAGAGCCGATACCTGCCAATCCCCTCCGTACAAAGTGCTGTTTGCCGGCCGTTTTGATTTTGCAAAAGGGCTTAAAGAATTACTTGAAGCCTGTGCCGTGCTCATAAACAGAGGTACTCCGATCCGGTTGCATTTGGCGGGATGGGAAGATACGCCTGGAAAGCCTGTTGTTTCCTGGCTTGAGCAAAGGGCCCATTCACTTGGAATTGCGCAATATGTTGTAAATCATGGTAAAATACCGCACGGTGATGCACTAAACAGCCTTTACCGTACCGCAGATATTTTTGTCATCCCTTCTTACCAGGAAGGATTTCCCCGTTCCATTTGGGAAGCAATGGCCAATAGTTTGCCGGTAATTGCAACAAGCGTTGGCGATATTCCCTATACCCTTGTGGATAGTGAAACGGCACTTCTGATACCACCCAAACAAATAGCACCTATTGAAAATAAAATTGAATTGCTTATTAAAAACCAAGCTTTGCGGCAAAAACTTATAACAAACGCTCGAAAGGAAGCCCGGGGGGCGACTCTGGAAGCCCAGTCGAAAAACTTAATAGACATTATTGCAAGCTATTTGAATAAGCCTGTTTGAACCTGTGTCTTCGAAGATGCTGCTATTCATTTATAATTTCACAGGGAATATTTCACGCAGATGTTACACAGATAACTTCGCAGATGTTACACAGATTTTTTCACACATTATTTAGCAGATGTTTAGTAGGATTTTTCTGTGTAACATCTGTGTGAAATAATCTGTGTAACATCTGTGTGAAATATTCCATGTGAAAAACCCTTCGTAATTCGCCTACCCAATCTTTTATTACCATTTTATCAATCACCCACGGAATCAAAACCATTCTTTACATCGGCAATAATCTGTCAAACCACGGTGCAAATATTTCCGTAATGGAGCTGCACGGAACAATGCTGGAAGCTCATTTTAAGGTGTTTTATGCATCCAAAAAGCGGAACAAAGTGCTTCGAATGCTCGATATGGCGGCCACTTACCTGCTTAAAAATCGTCAGGTAGATCTCGTGATCATTGCGGTGTACAGTACCCTCAATTTTTACTACGCCTGGGTTATGGCCTTGCTTTGTCGCATCTTAGGAACGCCTTATATTGCCTATCTTCACGGGGGGAACCTGCCAGCGCGACTACAACATTCACCCCGTATGTCCAGCGCAATTTTCAATCATTCATTGGCCAACGTAGCGCCTTCCGGCTATTTAAATGCCGCGTTCGAGCAGAACGGTTACCAGGCACGGCTTATTCCAAATTTTATCAAGCTTGAGGATTACCCTTTCAAAGAACGCATCCAATTTCGCCCGCGCTTCCTTTGGGTTCGTTCCTTTGAGCAAACCTACCACCCTGAAATGACCATCCGGGTTTTTGCCGAAATTCAAAAAAAACACCCTGAAGCGGTCCTGTGTATGGTCGGCCCGGACAATGACGGCAGTTTGAAAAAATGCCAGCAACTGGCCAGAGAGCTTTCAATTCAAAAGCGTGTTTCTTTTATGGGCAGATTGCCAAAAGAAGCCTGGGTCGCTCTGGCTACTGATTATGACATTTTTATCAGCACCACGCATTTTGACAACACGCCTATAAGTGTGATCGAGGCTATGGCATTGGGGTTACCGGTCGTTTCTACAAATGTCGGCGGAATTCCCTACCTGCTGACGCAGCTGCAAACAGGTCTTCTAAGCCCTGATAATGATATCCCTTCAATGGTCGAAAACATTCAGAACCTCTTGGCATCGTCTGATTTAGCCCACACCATTAGCCGGAATGCCCGCTTGAAAGCGGAATCCTTTGATTGGAAAATCGTGGAAGAGCAATGGCTTAATTTGTTGAATAACAACCTATGAACTGGGCAAACAAGCTGTACACTCAAAGTCCGGTATGGCTTCAAAACACCGCCCTTTCCGCCTATGGTTATTTTTGGCATCGCAGGCGGTTTGGTGGTATTTTCGAAGAAGCGCTCACCGGATTCAAAAGCCGCGAAAATTTCAATACCCAACAATTCAGCGCTTATCAAACCCTGCAACTTCGCCGCCTCCTGGTGCATGCTTTTGAATCCGTACCGTACTATCAAAAAATATTCAAAATCAATGGATTAAATGTTTCAAGTCTCCAAAAAACAGCACTTCAAGACTTGCACAAAATTCCATTTTTAGAAAAAAATACGCTACGGCAGCAGGGTCGAACCGATTTGCTTTCCCGAAAACGCGAACCTGGCGGGCAATTTTTCAGCAGCAGCGGGAGTACCGGCACACCCACCCAAATTCTGTTTTCAAATGCCATGCACCAAAAATGGAGCGCAGGATTTGAAGCACGGATCCGGCATTGGGCCGGAGTGACCCGGCATGATCCGAGAGGAATGATCGGAGGCCGCCGGGTTGTGCCCGATGGCCATGGCAAACCGCCTTTCTACCGCTACAATTCCGTTGAAAAACAGACCTATCTTTCCGCTTACCATATATCTGCCGCCAATGCACCGGATTTTCTCGAAGGGATGAAAAGGCACTGCGTTACCTATATGAATGGTTATGCCATGAGCAATTATTTTCTCGCCCGATTTCTGGAAGAATCCGGACTTGAAGCACCACAATTGAAAGCTGTCCTTTCCAGTAGCGAGGCACTCAGCCCCGAAATGCGAGATACATTCAAACGGGTTTATGGCTGCAAAACCTTCGATGCATGGAGTGGCGTGGAAGCTTGCGGCCTCATTTCCGAATGCGAGCACGGGCAACTTCACACAAGCCCCGATATCGCTATTCTGGAGTTTATCGACCCTGAAACTGGTCGGCCAGCCGCTCCCGGGCAATTGGCCGAAGTGATATGCACAGGCCTGCTCAATTTCGACCAGCCTTTGATCCGATATCGCATCGGCGATTTGATGCGGTTTTCTGACAAACCCTGTCCCTGTGGACGCCAAATGGCAGTTATCCAGGAAATATCAGGCAGAATAGAAGACACCGTGGTTGGTCCTGACGGACGCGAGATGGTCCGTTTTCATGGCATTTTTGTTGACATGCCAGATATTTTGGAGGGGCAAATCATTCAACATGATCACACCCGATTTGAGATAAAAACCGTATCTGTCAAGCCCTTATCTGAATCCGATCGAAGGGTCATTCGCCAGCGCATGATCAGTCAATTAGGCGAAATCAGGGTGGAGATCAATGAAGTCAGCCAGATTCCCCGCGGGCCTAACGGCAAGTTTAAAGCGGTGGTTTCTGGGATTAAAAGGACTATTATATAGGCGTTGTGGAAAGGGAGTTGGAGTTTGGCCACGGATTATAGGGATTGGACACAGATTTTTAATATTTGTGAAATCAGTGTCTCATCCTTTCAATCCCTGGCCCATCTCTTTCAATCCCTGGCCCAAAATCTACCTCAACTTGATAATCATCACCGTCATAGGCGCCCGCCCTCAGTTTGTAAAAGCGGCAGCGGTCTCCCGCGCCCTTCAGGCTTTCCCATCCGTGAAAGAAAAAATCGTTCATACCGGACAGCATTTTGACGCCAACATGTCGGAGGTTTTTTTTGAAGAGATGGAGATCCCGCGTCCACATTTCAACCTGGCTATCAACAGTTTGACGCATGGGGCCATGACAGGGAGAATGTTGGAACAAATTGAAGCCGTATTGCTTGCGGAACGCCCGGATGCGGTGCTGGTGTATGGCGACACGAACTCGACCCTGGCTGGCGCATTGGCTGCTCGCAAACTCCACATCCCTGTGATGCACGTAGAGGCCGGACTCCGCAGCCACAACAATGCGATGCCGGAGGAAACCAATCGTATCCTCACCGACCGCATCAGCCAGGTGTTGTTTTGTCCCACGGAAACCGCGATGAAAAACCTCCTTAGAGAAGGTTTCGAGCATTTTGATTGCAGCATACAACAAGTGGGCGATGTAATGGAAGACGCGGCAATTTACTATGCGCCTAAAGCCTCAGAGCGTTCTAATATATTAAAGATCAATAAATTAGAAGGAAAAGAATTCGCGCTTTGCACCCTGCACCGCGCTGAAAACACCGACGATCCTGAGCGTTTCAAGGCCATTGTTACTGCGCTTAACGAAATTTCCAGTCAAATGCCGCTGGTGCTTCCGCTACACCCCCGCACCCGAAATTTGCTTGAAAAAAACGGCCTGGAGCTGAACGCTCTGACACTTCCTCCGCTTGGATATTTTGACATGCTCCAACTGCTCCAACATGCCCGAATCGTGCTCACCGACAGTGGTGGCCTGCAAAAAGAAGCCTACTTTTTTGGCAAATTCTGCCTCACACTTCGGGAGGATACCGAGTGGATGGAATTGGTGGATAGCGGTTTTAACTTTCTGGTTGGGGCTGATAAAAATTTGATCCTGAACACTTTGGAGGAAACACGCACTCGAAAGTTTCCGGAAAAAGTGGATTTTTTTGGCGGAGGAAAAGCATCCGCAAAGATCGCCGAAGTGTTGGCAAGTTATCTTTGATACGCTACGACATGACAACTCATAGCATAGGCCACAACTTGAGTTAATTAGTGGCTAACCCTACTATGAGAATCTTGATCCTCACCCAATATTTCCCGCCTGAAACCGGCGCGCCTCAAAACCGGCTCTACGAGATCGCTTTACGTTTGCAGTCATTTGGCGCAGAAGTCTCGGTGCTGACTGCATTTCCTAATTATCCGAAATACGAGGTCTGGGAGCTTTATCGAGGCATGTTTTATCAAAGGGAAACGTTGAACGGACTAAACATTCATCGTACCTATATTTATGCAAGGCCCGGCAAAGGGCTATGGAACCGACTGCTGACTTACTTTTCATTTGTGTTTTCGGCTTTGTGGGCCGGTTTTTTTAGAATCCCTAAAGTGGACCTTATTATTTGTGAGTCTCCACCGCTTTTCATCGGCTGGACGGCCGTTTGGCTTAAACGGAGGCACCGCGCCAGCTTGCTTTTCAATGTGTCAGACCTGTGGCCGGAAAGTGCCGTGAAGATTGGCCTCGTCAAAAATCCACTGTTTATAAAGGCAAGCACTTGGCTGGAGTCCTGGATATATCGTAATTCCGACCTGATTTCTGGGCAAACACAAGGCATTGTAGCAGATATTCGCAAGCGTTTCCCCAACAAACCCTTTTTTTGGCTTAAAAACGGGGTGGACAGTACGGAATTAAACGCTCGGTTGACTGCCCGCAACTGGCGCAAGGAAAACGGGTTTTCAGCGAACGACCTGCTGTTCTATTTTGGTGGTTTATTGGGTTATGCGCAAGGAATTGATTGCATTATCGAGGCTGCCGTGAAGCTGCATGACTTGCCACAGGTAAAATTTATCCTGCTGGGGGAGGGACCTGAAAAAACAAGGCTTCAAAAATTGAAACAGGATTTGGGCACTGATAATGTCCATTTCTTCCCAAGTGTGCCGAAATCTGAAATTGCCGATGTGATCCAGGCGATGAATGCGGGTATCATTCCACTGCGAAAACTAGACCTGTTTCTTGGAGCAATACCGTCAAAAATATTTGAAATACTTTGTTTGAAAAAACCCATCCTGCTGGGCATAGAAGGAGAGGCGAAAGATTTATTTATCGATCAGGGAATGGCTGGATGGGCTTTTGAACCTGATAATTCAAGTCAATTGGCCCTGCTTGTCAGACAAATTGCCCAAGACCCGGAGTCGCTTTTAGAAAAAGGCGGAAATGGCTACCAATATGTTCGCCAACATTTTGACCGCCAACAAATTGCAGAAGATCTTTGGCGGTTTTTGAATGACTATAAGCCGGAACTCCCTTCCGGGGGCATCTCATCCCGGAACTGAGTTTCGGGATACTTTCCATGACCCACCAAGACATCCTCGAATGGGACATCCCCACCTGGGCGCGTGCCCTTGGTTTTTGGGAAAAAATCATTGATGAACAATCAATGCAACTTGCTTACGGCCTGGAAATTGGTGCACATCATGGCGGGATCAGTCTTTTCTTCGCCAAAAGATACGGGGCAAAAATGGTGTGTACCGACCTGAACAACGCCTCCGAAAAAGCCAAATCCCTTCATCTAAAATACAATGTTGGGCCTCAAATTGAATACATAACATTGGATGCAACACAAATCCCTTTTCCAGAAAACAGCTTTGACTTCGTAGTTTTCAAGTCAGTCCTGGGCGCCATTGGCCGGAACGACCAACCGGAAAAACAACAACAGGCCATTGCTGAAATACACCGTGTTTTAAAGCCGGGAGGCATACTGTTTTTTGCAGAAAACCTACAAGGAAGTACCTTGCACCGATTAGCCCGGCGTTTTTTTGTCCCCTGGGGAAAATCCTGGCGGTATTTGACCCTCAACGAATTATCTAAATGGCTATCTGTTTTTGAATACAAGAACGTGTACAGTACCGGCTTTTTATCGGCTTTTGTTCCAAATGAAGGCTGGCTAAAAAACCAGATGGCCGGTTTAGACAACCATTTGTCATTTCTCCCCAAAAACTGGAAGTATGTAGCCTTCGGTTTTGCCAGGAAAAAAATCATAGTTCATAGTTCATACTTCATACTTCATAGTTAACATGGCCTACTTATCCCACCCTTCCGCAATCATAGACCCAGGCGCTCAGATCGGTGAAAACACGAAAATCTGGCATTTTTGCCATGTTTCGGCCGAATGTGTTATCGGAGCAAACTGTATTTTGGGGCAAAATGTGTTTATAGGTAATGGCGTGACTCTGGGCAATGGCGTAAAAGTGCAGAACAATGTGTCCATTTATACCGGCGTGACTTGTGAAGACGAGGTCTTTCTCGGTCCCAGTATGGTATTCACCAACGTCATCAATCCGAGGAGTTTTGTGGAGCGCAAAAGCGAGTTCCGGCCGACCTTAGTCAAAAAAGGAGCCAGTATCGGCGCCAATGCCACGGTGCTTTGCGGCATCACCCTGGGGCGATATTGCATGATCGGAGCTGGTGCCGTGGTAACGAAGGATGTGCCGGATTTTGCCCTGGTGACGGGCGTACCTGCAAAACAAATCGGCTGGGTAAGCAAACTCGGCCATCGACTAAAGGTGAACGAAAAAGGTCATGCCGTTTGCCCGGAAAGTAGTGAATCCTATTTCTTCCCCCACCCAAAACCCTAGACGCGCCAAAATTCCGCATTCCGCATTCAAAATGAATCTCCCCTTTTCCCGCCCCCTCATTGACCAATCCGTCCTGGACGAGGTCACGGACTGCCTGCTCAATACAGGCTGGCTGACCTCCGGGCCGAAGGTTTTGGAACTGGAGCGCGAACTGGCGATGCTCACAGGCGCGTCTGCTGCGCTTTGTGTAAATTCCTGGACCTCAGGAGCGATGCTCATGTTGCGCTGGTTTGGAGTTGGTCCGGGCGACGAGGTCATAATTCCGGCTTATACCTATTCGGCCACCGCTTTGTGTGCGCTCAACCTTGGGGCAAGGGTGGTAATGGTGGATGTAAAAGATGATTTCACCATAGATTCAGAAAAGCTTCGGGCGGCCATTACACCGCGCACGAAGGCCATTATTCCTGTGGACATTGGCGGCTGGATGACGGATTATGATGCGATCATGGCACTTGTGGACGACCCGGATGTAAAGGCTGTGTTTCAGCCCAAAACAGTGGAACAGCAAAAACTGGGGCGAATCCTTGTGCTTGCCGATGCCGCCCATTCAATCGGAGCGCATTATAAAGGTCGGCACAGCGGCATTTGCGCCGATGCAACCGTATTTTCATTTCATTCCGTTAAAAACATAACCACCGGAGAAGGCGGGGCCATTTGTTTACACTTGCCTTTGCCTTTTGACCAGGAAGTCGAATACAAATTCTTGAAAGCCTTTGCCCTGAATGGCCAAACCAAAAGTGCTTTTGAGAAAAACCAACCCGGCGCCTGGCGATATGACATCATTGCCCAGGGATTAAAAATCAATATGCCCGATATTTGTGCGGCGATCGGCCTGTCGCAAATCCGCCGATACAGGGACGAACTGCTTCCGGAACGCGTAAAGATGTTTGAGCAATATCAACAGGGATTTGAAAAATACGACTGGGCAATTTTACCCGCCTTTCGCGATGAATTCGGCAGTCATTCTTCCTGCCATTTGTATCTCTTGCGGATCAAAAACATAACCGAAGCACAACGTGACGAAATCATCCAGCGCATTTCAGCGCGCGGCGTTGGCGTGAATGTACACTATATCCCCATGCCCCTGCTCACGCTTTTCAAAAGCCTTGGCTACCGCATGGAAGATTACCCGAACACTTATGAACTGTACAAAGGGGAGATTTCGCTGCCGATCTATAATGGGTTGAAGGAAGAAGAAATCGACCTAGTGATCCGATCGGTGGTTGAGTCCGTAACGGAAATATTTGCTGAATCCTGATCCTTTAAAACTGCTCTTTTACCCATTGTTTAATCTTCAGCATTTCATTTCCCGGCACGTCACCGGGCGTAGCGAGAGTCTTTTCAAACCTGATTTGGAAAAATTCTGCCATGAGCTGACTGCCCGCGTTGGTGGCCGTTCCGTGCTCGTGATTGGCGGCGCGGGCAGCATCGGTGCTTCCTTCGTAAAATCGATCCTTAAATTTCGCCCGGCCAGGCTTTTTGTGATCGACACCAACGAAAACGCGCTCACCGAACTGGTGCGCGATTTGCGAAGCAGCCTGGACCATGTTGTGCCGCCTGTATTTCAGGCTTATCCAATTGACTTTGGCGATACGGTTTTTGAAAAGATTCTCAGGGTGGAAGGACCCTTTGAGATCGTGGCAAATTTCGCCGCCCACAAACACGTCCGCAGCGAGAAAGACCAGTATTCCATTGAGGCCCTGCTAACGAACAATGTGTTCAAAGCCAAGCACTTGCTCGACCTGTTGGCAGCCCACAAGCCCGAACGTTTTTTTTGTGTAAGTACCGATAAAGCCACCAAACCCGTGAATGTAATGGGTGCGTCCAAACAAATGATGGAGCAAATAATCCTGTCTTATGCAGCCGAAATTCAAGTTTCTTCCGCGCGTTTTGCCAACGTAGCCTTTTCCAATGGAAGTCTGCTTTCAGGGTTCCTGGAGCGGCTTGCCAAACGACAACCATTTTCTGCACCCGGGGATGTAGAACGCTATTTTGTTTCGCCGGAAGAATCCGGGCAACTCTGTTTACTCGCCTGCATGATGGGCAATTCCGGGGATATTTTTTTCCCAAAACTAGAGGCCTCAAACGATAGTCGAAAGTTCTCAGACATTGGAACGGCTTTGCTCGAAACCCTTGGTTTTCAGGTAGATATTTGCAAAACAGAACAAGAAGCGCGGGAAAAAGCGGCACTTTTGAACGAGCATTCCAAAACGTGGCCTGTATATTATTTTGATTCCGACACCTCAGGCGAAAAAACATTCGAGGAATTTTATGGCGAAAAAGAAGTGCTGGATATGGACCGGTTTGCGGCTATAGGTGTGATCAAGCCCAATAACCAGGATCGTGATGCGGCGACTTCAAGTGACCCCATCATGATCTCTCAAATGCTCCTTGAATTGAAATCCTTTTTAGCGGAAGAAGCAGTTAACAAAGAAGAACTGGTAAGATTGATCCAATGTTTTGTACCTGATTTTCAACATATTGAGACAGGAAAAGGCCTGGACCAGAAAATGTAGGCCACCTAAACCTGAGCCGCCCCATAAGCAAACAAGCAATTTTCCACGCTGCGTGTATCAAACATTCAAACGCATGTTCGACATTCTGCTCGCCAGTATTGCCCTTATTTTACTGGCACCCTTGTTCATACCTATTATGGTGGGGCTGCGGCTGAGCGGCGAAGGCGAAATATTCTATCGACAGCATCGAATCGGCTATCGCAAGCGATCTTTTATGATTTGGAAGTTTGCTACGATGCTCAAAAACAGTCCAAATCTGGGCACCGGCAGCCTTACGATTCGCAAGGACCCACGGGTCACCACCCTTGGAAAATATCTGCGAAAAAGCAAGATCAATGAACTGCCCCAACTTGTCAACCTGCTTACCGGAGAGATGACATTGGTAGGGCCGCGCCCTCAAATGAAAATTGATTTTGAGGCTTTTCCAATTGATATTCAAGATGTTATATATAATGTCAGGCCGGGCATAACCGGCATTGGAAGCATTGTATTCCGGGATGAAGAGCGCCTGCTTTCTGTGCCGGGCCGCGACCCGAAACAGTTCTATGTGGAACACATTGCCCCCTACAAAGGCGCGTTGGAGATATGGTATCAGCAGCATTTGTCGTTTTGGACCGATGTACGACTCGTACTGCTGACGGCCTGGGTAATTTTAAAACCTGATAGTGATCTGCATTTCAGGGTGTTTGGAGATTTGCCGGAATTGCCTTTTGAACTACAATTATCCAACATTCCGAAAGTTTAAAACTTTCGGAATGTTCAAGTCCAATCCAATGTTCAAACTATTCAAAACATCCCCTTCCCGCAGCCTGCCCGATTTTTCTTTTTTGGGCACTGATTTACACTCGCATCTCCTGCCCGGGATAGATGATGGTGCGCCGGATTTGGAGACCTCCATTGAGTTGATCCAAGCAATAAAACGACTAGGATTTAAGAAGATAATCACTACGCCGCACGTGATGGCAGATATTTATCCAAATTCCCGAAACCTGATACTGCGTAAAAAAGAAGAAGTGCAGGAGGCAATAGAAAACCTGGGCATAGAAATAGAATTCGATGCGGCGGCAGAATATTACATGGACCCCAATTTTGCTGCCATGATAAAAAGTGAACCTTTGCTGACATTGCCCGGGAATCGGGTTTTGGTAGAAATGTCGTTTTATCAACCCAACCGAAATCTGCACCAAATACTTTTCGATCTCCAAATGAAGGGTTACCGCCCCATTTTGGCACACCCGGAACGATACCCCTATTACCGAACAGCCGATGATTATGAAAACCTGAAGGCAATGGGCTGTGACCTGCAAATCAATATTTTATCCCTCGCGGGATATTATGGCAAACCGGTTCAAACTGCAGCCACAACGATACTTGAGCTTGGTTTCGCCGAATTTCTCGCCACAGACTTGCACCACGCCCGTCATGCAGAAAACCTCCGGCATGCGCTTTCCAATGAATTGGTTGTCAAGGTTTTGGGAGAATATTCGTTCCAAAATGAGCGATTATGACCAGCCGATGAAATGGATGAGACCACAATACGGGACATTAATATTTCACACAGATGTCACGCAGATTTTAAACACAGATGTCACACAGAAAAAATCTGTGTAAAATCTGCGCGAGTTATCTGCGTAACATCTGTGTGAAACAAAAATGTCCGACCTTTACCCTTTCAATTTAGCGAACTAAGCTGTTCGCTTTTCAATTATGAAAAAAGCCCTCATTACCGGTATAACAGGCCAGGACGGCGCCTACCTCGCTGAACTTTTGTTGAATAAAGGCTACGAGGTTCATGGCATCAAACGCCGCTCCTCCTCGTTTAACACGGAACGGGTGGATCATCTGTACCAGGACCCGCATGTTGACAATCAACGTTTTATCCTGCATTACGGCGACCTGACCGACTCCACCAACCTCATCCGCATCATGCAGCTGGTGCAAGCGGATGAGGTTTATAACCTTGGTGCACAAAGCCATGTACAGGTGAGTTTTGAAACCCCCGAGTACACCGCCAATGCGGATGCAATAGGGGCATTGCGCTTGTTGGAGGCCATTCGTTTGCTGGGATTGAGTGAAAAAACAAAATTTTACCAGGCCAGCACATCCGAACTTTATGGGCTGGTACAGGAAACTCCTCAACGGGAAAGCACGCCATTCTATCCACGCTCTCCCTACGGGGTGGCAAAACTATATGCTTATTGGATCACTGTGAATTACCGCGAAAGCTATGGGATGTTTGCCTGCAACGGAATTTTGTTCAATCACGAAAGCCCAACCCGCGGCGAGACGTTCGTAACCCGCAAGATAACGCGGGCGGCAGCAAAGATCTCCCTGGGACTACAGGACAAACTTTGGCTTGGCAACCTCGATGCCCAACGCGATTGGGGTCATGCCCGCGATTATGTGGAGGCAATGTGGCTAATGATGCAACAACCTGTGGCTGAAGACTTTGTAATAGCAACGGGGAAGACAACCTCCGTACGTGAATTCTGCAGTATGGCCTTCCACGAAGCCGGGGTGGAATTGGATTTTCGGGGAAGTGGGGCAGATGAAAAGGGCTTTGTGGTTCGCTCCAGCAATCCGAATTTGAAACCAGGGCAAGAATTGATTTCCATTGACCCGCGCTATTTTCGACCAGCAGAAGTGGATTTGCTGGTCGGCGATGCAAGTAAGGCGAAGGATAAATTGGGCTGGGAGGCAAAGCGGACTTTGCAAGAACTGGTTTCGGAAATGGTATCAGGAGACCTTCAACTTTTTCAGCGGGAAGAGTATTTGAAGCAAGGAGGATTTGTGATAAAATCGCAGTTCGAGTAGCATGAAGCTAAGATCCACGACTGCTTAAAACGGCGTAGCCGTGACATTCTGGCACATGAGAAAAACAGAAAAAATATACATAGCAGGGCATCGTGGGATGGTGGGTTCTGCATTGTTGCGCAAGCTTCGGACAGAAGGCTTTTCAAACTTCGCGCTGGCCGATTCGCGGGAATTAGATTTGCGCAATCAATCGGAGGTCAAAGCGTTTTTTCGTCGGGAAAAACCACGGTATGTATTCCTCGCCGCAGCCAAAGTAGGGGGTATCCTTGCCAACAATACCTTTCGGGCAGAGTTTTTATACGACAACCTGATGATCGAAGCGAACGTGATCGAAGCCTCCTACCGTCATGATGTGGAAAAATTGATGTTTCTCGGCTCCTCCTGTATTTACCCGAAACTGGCGCCACAACCTTTGAAAGAGGATGCACTTCTGACAGGACTTTTAGAGCCCACCAACGAACCTTACGCCATTGCCAAAATTGCTGGCATCAAACTTTGCGACGCTTACCGGGCGCAATACGGTTGCAATTTTGTGAGCGTCATGCCCACCAACCTATATGGCCCAAATGACAATTATCATCCACAGAACAGCCATGTCTTGCCCGCTTTGATCCGAAAATTTCATGAGGCAAAAACGAACGGTGCAGCCTTTGTAACACTTTGGGGAACTGGCACCCCTCGCCGGGAATTTCTTCATGTGGACGACCTTGCCGATGCCTGTTTTTACCTGATGCAGCATTATGACGAACCAGGCTTTGTCAATATCGGCACCGGTGAAGACCTTCCAATTTTGGAACTGGCACAACTCGTCCAAAGGATCCTTGGCTTTAAAGGAAACATAGAGCATGACCTGAGCAAACCCGATGGCACCCCGCGTAAACTTTTGGATGTCAGCAAGTTACACCGGTTAGGCTGGAAATTCAAAATTGATTTGGAGACAGGAATTCAAGCTGTTTATCAGGAGGTCAAAGACCAACTATGACCCATCACATCATCTATCATAAAAAATGAATCATAACTACGTGGCTATCATGGCCGGAGGAGTCGGAAGCCGTTTTTGGCCCGGCAGTCGCGAATCCAGGCCCAAACAATTCCTTGATATGCTTGGTGTTGGCAAGAGTTTGCTGCGCCTGACTTTTGAGCGGTTTTTGCCAATATGTCCGGCCAGTCAAATTTTTATTGTGACCAATGCCGCGTATCGGGACCTGATCCTCGAACAAATCCCCGAAATTTCGGACCGTCAAATCCTTTGCGAGCCAAGCCGGAACAACACGGCGCCTTGTATCGCGTGGACTGCATTCAAACTGGCTTCCATTGATCCGAATGCCAATTTCGTGATCGCCCCTTCTGACCATATTGTGTTGAAGGAGCCTGCCTTTATCGAAAAGATCCGGCAAGCGCTTGATTTCGCTGAAACCAATGATGCCCTGCTCACCCTTGGCATTCAAGCTTCCCGCCCGGATACCGGATACGGTTATATCCAAATGGGTCAGGAAGAGAGGCCCGGTATTTTCAAAGTCAAACGTTTTGCAGAAAAACCCGGCCTCGAAACTGCTCAACAGTTTGTTGCCTCAAAAGAATACCTCTGGAATGCCGGCATTTTTGTTTGGAGTGCGGCCAGTATTTTAAGTGCCTATCAAGTGCATGCTCCAGAAATTTATGCTATTTTGGAAAAAGGTCGCAACCTTTATAACACGCCTGAGGAACAGGATTTTATCAATACCTATTATCCGACCACACCCAATATTTCGGTTGATTTTGCTATTATGGAAAATGCCCAAAACGTGTTCACCTTACCATCAGAATTTGGCTGGAGCGACCTGGGCACCTGGGCAAGTCTTCATGCTGAATACCCAAAAGATGACAACGGCAATGCCTTACAAGGCAATATTCTCGCGCTTGACACCTCTAACACACTAGTGCGCATCCCGGAAGGAAAACTCGCTGTGGTAAAGGACCTGGATGACTACATCGTAGTGGACACGCCCGATGCATTGCTCATTTATCCAAAATCAAAAGAACAGGAAGTAAAGCAGGTTACTGCGCTTGTGAAAGAAAGATCAGGGGAGATATATTTGTGAATTCAGGGTGGTTTATAAGGGTTTTCCCTAGCCTGATTTCATTTCTTTACAGGGCTATCACTTATTTTTTAAAAAAATATCTAATAAAATTTTGAGCCTTGTTAACATTCTTTAACTTCGCACCACTAAATCGTTTTAATCTTTTTTTTCTCATAATCCTTTGTAATTGTATAGTCCCGGCCCGTTCCTTCACCATTCTAAACAGCAGTGCCGGATGAGTTTAAATTCTACTATCACCGTACACCCTGAAATCCAAGATGGAGCACCCGTTTTTAGCGGAACCCGTATTCGAGTAGAAACATTTTACGACTTTCTGAATGTAGGCGTAAGTGTAAACGAGTTTTTGAACGAGTTCCCATCCATCACACGCGACCAGGCTCTGGAAGTGTATGATCTGATGAAACAAAAAGTAACGCCCGATCAAATTGCGGCAATTGCAGGTCCGCAATCAAACATCCAACCCGGCACAGGTCGAATGTATTCGGCATTGTGAACCAGTCTATTTAGACAAACACATTACTAAAATCTCTGAGTCAGCCCTTGGGTGCTAACTCAGAGATTTTTTATTTCATCCCATTGTGAAAAGCCCACTTGAGCCTGCTACTCGAATCGCCCTGGTAGCCAGCATCGCCTGGACACTTTGGAATTATCGCCTTTCGCTCATCAAAGCTTTAGAAACAGCAGGATATGAAGTGCTTCTAATTGCCAGCGACGACCCCTCACGGATTCAACTTGAACAACACACTTCCGCCAAATTTTTCCCGCTGCGCCAACTCTCCCGTAGAAGCCTTTCTTTCTACCAAAACCTTAAATCACTACTGGAAATATTCTTCCTGTTGCGTCGCCTCCAACCTGATCTGGCACTGTTTTTTACCATTCGCCCCAACACACTCGGCAACCTCGCCGCGGCAGCCGCCGGCATTTCCTGCATTTCTACCATCGAAGGCATGGGCATTTCAGGCAATTCAAAAGGTTGGCTCCGATTTTTGACGCACAACTTATACCGCCTGGCATTACGGCATTCCAGCAAAGTGATCTTTTTAAACAAGGAGGACCGGGAAGAATTTCTAGTCCAGGGAATTGTAAAAGCCCATAAAACCTTGCTTGTACCCGGGCCAGGTATTGATTTACAACACTTTGCTCCAAGAAAGAAGCCTTGCTCTTCCGAAACGCTCGTGTTTCTTTTTGCCGCCAGGTTGCTCACAGAAAAAGGCATTCGGGAATTTGTTGAAGCTGCCAGGCACTTGAAGAACAACGGTACTATGGCTGAATGCCGAATATTGGGAAGCACCGACCCGGGCAATCCAACTTCGATTGCTGAAACCGAGTTGGAAGCTTGGATCAAGGACGGCATTATCCAATATCTTGGCTTTCTGGACGATGTGCGGCCCGCCATTGCGGAAGCCGATGTGCTGGTATTACCCTCTTATTATCGGGAAGGAGTGCCACGTTCGTTACTGGAAGCAATGGGTATGGAAAAACCAATAATCACAACCGACAATGTAGGCTGTCGGGTTACAGTAGAAGACGGGAAAAACGGCTTTCTAATTCAACCACGCAATTTGGGTGCATTGATAGAAGCGATGGAAAAGATGCTGGAACTTTCTCCCGCCCAGCGCGTCGAAATGGGGCGGTTTAGCCGAAAAAAGGCAGAAAATGAATTTGACGAAAATTTTGTTCTGCCGCAATATCTGGCACAAGTTCGTGATGTGTTGGGTTAAAGGATAAGTCCCAACTTGCGCTCAGAAGAAAATATCCTCCGTAGTTACAGAAACCGCTGTGCTGTCACTTTTGGAAAAGGTAATGGTAAATTTAAATGGCAGCGTTAGGTTTGATGGGCGTTCTTTGCTGAGCAGGTAAAAGTCGCTCCATTCACCGCCTCTAAATGGCGGAAACATTTCCAAGTCAGTCAAGGCAGCCACTTCCGCCGATCCAAGCTCCCTATCTGGTTGGTCAATGTACGGTTCTGTATTCATTAAGAAAAGTGCATTGAGAGATGATCCGGAAGGCAATGTATCATTGAAAGCCTGGTTGGCGGTAATGTTGATTTTTGTTAGTGCGAATTTCAAGCCTCCAGATCCGGGCGGCTCCGGACTACAGCCATAAGCAGTACTGGTAAATCCATTAAAACGAAAGACGGGAATCATTTGAGCCAAATAGCTGATGCTGTCGGGCAATATTCTCATCCGCAACGATTCCGTGCCAATTCCTTGTTGGGTTTCCACAGAAAGTTTTTTAAAGTCAAAATATCTGGGGACCTCCGGAAAGCCTTCGCATCCGCAAGAAGTGAAACAAGAACAGGCTTCTATCAATGCGATGCCAACGATAAATACAATAATGAGGAGTAACTGCTTTTTCATAATTTGGAAGATTTAGTTATGCTCGTCGTAATCTGGTTTTGACGTTTTCAAGCATCCCGAACTTTTAGTTTTGAAACGTTTCAACGAATCGAACCATGCAAAAAACATTCAAACGACAACATGTTGATTTTCTTGCAGCGTGACAAGATACTGATTTGCTACATTTTCTACCAGGAACGGCTCCACACGCTCCGCAATTTCCGCTTCATTTAGGCCTGGTTTTTCCATATCAAACCATTCGAGCCACCTTTGGGCCTCATCATTTGATGCCCTGCCGTTTTCTATTTTCAAGTTGATAATCAGTGAGTTGTTCGCAAAAAATTCAGCAAAAGGGTCGTTTTCAGTATAGGATAAATTTAGCACTGGTTTTCCTGCTGCCAGATAATCCACGGCCTTGCTCGGCAATTGAAAATCAGTAGTATTGCCAATATTGAGCAGGATGTCCATTTCCTGCATGGCAGCCCAAGCCGCTTCCCTGGAACACAGGCCGTGCAGCTGTATTCCAGTTGCCGAGTTCAATTTTTCAAAAAACTCAGGGAATATTTCTCCATAAAAATGAACTTCCAAATTTTCCCGTAAGTCAGGTCGAAGGGCGAAACTTTGCGCCAACAAATCCAAAAAAGCGTCTGGGGTTCGGGTTGGCGCGTAAAGGGCGCCGAAGTAGCCTATTCGGGTGATTGGTGATTGGTTGATTGGTGATTGGTTGATCGGTGATTGGTTGATTGGTTGATTGGTGATTGGTGATTGGTTGATTGGTTGATTGGTTATTGGTGATTGGTTGATCGGTGATTGGTTGATCGGTTTGGTAAGAATGGGCGGAATGACTGCCATTTTAGATACGGCCTGTTCACCAAATTGCACCCGGTATTTGCGCAAGGTGGCCTCAGTTGTAACAGTGGTGGCATCTGCGGTTTCAAGGATTTGACGCTCCAGGCGCCAGTTTATTTTTGTGTAAAAAAACCTATTGTTGGGCGAACCTGCTTGAAATGAAAACGGGTCACCAACGTCTGCCAGCCAGAAGGGCTTTCTACCCGTGCTACCCGTCCTACGGCTTAAAGCCGTAGGACGGGTAGAAAGCCCCAACAAATGCCCCGTAAACGGCAAAGAGACCGTGATCATGACATCAAAACGCTCACTTTCAAGCAATTGGCGCAGTTTCCACTTGGCCGGGAAATACCAAATACAGGCATCATCAGGAAAATAAAGGTTCTTCCAAACCGTATTATAAACCCAACTCAACACCTCAACAAACAAACCTGGTTTATTCGGCGCCTGCCCTACCCTGCCCCGCGCTGACCGAGTTCCAAACCAATAATACACCCACTCTTTTAGGGAATCAAATCCGACACGGTGGACTTGCACGCCATTTTGAATCTCGTTTTTGTCACGCTCACGTATTCTTGTCGTAAGTACATGAACCTCGTGTCCCTCGCTCGCCCAATGCTCCGCCAATGTCGTCCAGCGGTAAGCGCGCGGATGAATGAAAGGAGCATACCAGGCCGTGACGATGAGTATTTTCATGATCATTGGTCAACAACAGGCTTTTTGATATAAAGCCCGTAGTTTATGTGCTGTTTTATTTACATCAAAATATTGCTCTACGCGGGTCCGGGCAGCGCGGCTCATTTGTTGATATTCCGGGTTGTCCATCTGGTAAAATCGTTCTATAAATGTCGCTAATCGGGCCGGATCGTACTCAGGGGCAAGCAACCCTGTCCGGCCATGCTGTACTTGCTCAGGTATGTCGGAATGATCCGTAGCAATAGTCGGCAAGCCAGTTGACATCGCTTCAAGAATAACTGCCGGGGCGCCTTCACAATCCCGGTTTTCGGTGGTTCGGCTTGGATGGATAAATACGTCGAATTGTTGCAAAAATTGGGATAATTGGTGGTGTTCGACAAAATCCCGTACCCTCACATTTTGCTCTAAATCATTGATTTTGATATATTTTTGAATTTCCCGGAAAACGGTTTTGTCCTGCCGTTCACCTGCGAAAGTAAGCTGTGCCTGAGGACAGGACCGCAAGGCGATTTTGAAGGCAGCAAGGGTATCCATGTGGCCTTTTTTGTGAGTAAAAGTGGCGATTTGGACAAGTCGGAGTTGGCCCTGTATTTTTTTCCTGTCAAAAAATGGAAATTGCCCCGGGGAAATGCTCAAGGGGATCGGAATGATTTTAGAACGCGGACAGCCCTGATCTATGAGTAATATTGGTGTCAATGCCCCTGTGGTCGTTATCGCTGACGCGCCCTCAAATAGTTGCCGGTAACGTGTTCGATAAACGGTTTTTTCAAATGGGATCCGGGTATAATCATAGCCGTAAAATGAACAAACAAGCGGAATGTTCAGCCTTTGCGCCAGGTCCAGAAAATGGCACCCTACAGAACCAAAATGTGCATGAAGCACATCAGGGCGTCTGTTTTTCAATTGCTTGAACAACCAGTTCTTATACAGCGGCCAATGTCTTTCTGCACGGATCAAATTGGTGGAAAACCATGCGGCCTGCTGTTCGTGTTTCGGAAACAGGCCAGCTATTTGTTGTAGTGGGCGCCTGAAAAATCGAAATTGAGGACTATGGTATTCATTGTCCAGAATCCAGGGCGAGGCAACCCATTGCTCCGTATCAGGGATTGCCTGCATGGTTCGCCAGGCCCAGTTCATGGTATGGGGCAGGTATAGATCGAAGAGGTGGAGGACCGTCATGGTTTTGTGGTTGAATATCCCACACAAGGCAACTACGACATAGCGCCTTGATAGTCAATATACTATGTAGTGGTGACCTTGCGTGAGACAGGTACACCCTGAAGGACTATCAATCACCCGATCCGGTACGCCTTCATCCGCACTTTCTTCCCTCTTTCTGTCTCTACCGCATCCTCCCAGGCCAGTTGAATGCCTTGGAGTTTTTCCAGTTCCGGGCGTTTATGCGGGGTGATAATGACCAATAAAGGCGAGGCCTGCAATAAATTCCAGCTTAGTGGAAATAAATCCTTTGCCGGGCATAAGTGCATTGCGAATGAACTGACAATCAAGGAATAATGTCCGGCAAGCCCTGTTCGGATCACGTCTTTAAAGGAAAGTTGAAGGCAAGGCAAGCCTGTTTTTCGTTCAAACAAGGCATGGGTAAATGGGTCACAACCAATAATGTCCTTTACACCGAGATTTTGGAGTACGCTTGCTACTTCACCACCACCAGCTGCAAAGTCAAGTACCCTGCCCGAACAATCAAACCGATCCATATTGCGCTCAATAAGCGCATGAATTTCAGTTACGTGCGGATTCTCATAATCCTCCGAAAAAGTTCGGTAATAACCCTCGGCACCGTGTTCGTCGTAAAGTGGGCGAATTTTTATGCTCAATTTTTCAATTTCTTGCTATAGTCTCGTTCCAGACTGTCAATAAGCAATTGATAGGCCGGGTCATCGATCGGGTTGACATATTTTGACTTGTTTTTGCCAAAAAGTTTGAGCCGCACTGTGTTGTAACGGCTTGGATGAAGGCGCAGGTCCTGAAGCAAGAGTTGAAGGTGATGCGTACTGCTGACGAGGTTGTTGTATAGTTCTTCATCTGTAAGCGTTTTGCCGACAAGCCCTTTGCCTTTCACCAGATTCTGTGCAAGCGTATCCACCCTGCTTAGCGTCCCGGTGGTGGTTGCAAGTGTACCGCGCAAGGCCTTCAGCGAAAGAGTCACCGAATCTATTGCGCTGCTGGCTTTTTTCGAAGTTTGATCAAGGCCAGCGTCTTTGAGTTGTTGACTAAGGGCACTAAGATTGGCAATTGCATCGCTGATATTTTTGTCGTTAGCCCTGATGGTGCCACTGATAGCAGCAAAATTACCGGTGATTGCTCTTATGCTTTGCTCGTTCAGCGCAAGGATTTGATTCAGGCGATTTGTCATCACCTCAATATTGATCAGGGAATGATCCAGTGCACTGATAGCGCTGGCCATTCCATTGGGGTGGGCTTTTGCAAGCGAATCCATGTTTATGGAAAGTCCGCTTTTCAAGCGGTCTGTATAGACATCAAAATCCTCCGGATTACCCAAAAGGCTCTGAATCAGTGATTTGGAGCCTGCCTGCAAATAGTCTCCGCTTTCGGCACAATCACCGTCGCAAGGGTGTGGGATGATGATCTCAACGGCCTTGCCGCCCATCAGGCTTAGTCCAATGATGCTGGCAATGGCATCTTTCGGAATGTCAATATCACCTTCAATATTTAGTACCGTGACAATGGTTTTATCGTCAGTTGGGTCAATGTACATTTTTTTGACCATCCCAACCTGAAAACCCTGGATAAATACCGGGCTGGAGGGGCGCAATTGATCTACATTGTCATATTTGACATAAAACGTCTTGGACGTTGTTAATACGTTTTGCCCTTTAAGGAATTTAAAACCCCAAAAGCCTAAGGCCAGAGCAGCTAAGGCAAGTAGTGCAATTCTTACTTCGTTTCTTATTTTGAACATTTTTCTATGGTTAGATGATGGAGGATTAAAGTAGAACTTATTGGACGATCAACAACTTTCGAGTAATTGGAACTCCATTTTTTGATTTAAGGTAAATGACATAGGCCCCGTTTGGAAGATGGCTGATATCTATCTCCTCATTTTCAGAGGGCAAAGGTTGGCAAAAGACTTCGACACCGTAACTATTTGCGAGGGTGAAAATGGCGTTTATCTCTCCGTTCCAAAAAATTTTCAATTTGGTGCTGCTTGGGTTTGGGTAAACAACAAATTTTGGGTCGATATCGCCAGGCGCAGAAGCCCCTGTTGTCGCGTCATTGCATCCATCGGCGGCACAAATATCAAGTTTGTTTGTGGCGGTAAAAAAATCAACCGTGTTAAAGATCGCCCCGAATTTTCCGCTGGGCAGTTTCTTGTACGTTTTGATCTGGCGTGTGTATGTTTCAGTGCAAAGACTGTCCAACTCGGTATTCACCTTGACAAAAACAAGATTTTTCTGCTGCGTTGGTGTTATCCTTGAAAAGTAAAAAACGAATTCTCCCGGAGCGTCTTCTTCCAACTCACCCGTATCACCCAAAATATAAGTCAGGTTATCCGGGGCATATTGATGCATTAAAACAGACTTTTCCAGCGTCCCTCCGGCATCAAATTTTTCCAAATAACATGAAACAGAAGGCCCTGTAGGCCCCGAAACATGGCGCGTGAGCAAAAAACTCCCATCTGCCTGCGCCAAAAGGCCCCTGATATTGCAGCCTTGACCACATACCCATGTCATCCAAAGCATTTCCCCGGCGTTGTCAACTTTTATAACCAAAGCATAATAACCATAGCTTGTTACTATAAAGTTGCCAGAATGGTCGGCTGAAGGATATATCTTGCCAAGTCCTAAGCCAGCTAAGTATTCTTTTTGCCAAAGCAAATCGCCCGACTCAGAAAATTTAAGCAATCGCTCCTTTGCTGTAGTTCCATTATAGGCTTTAGCCGTAGCTAATAGCCCGCCATCTTCCAATTCCTCCAGGTCGTTTATAAATGTATTACCGGAAACAAGCAATGCATCATATACCCGATGCCAAAGGGTATCCCCAAAACGGTTCAGTTTAGTAATCCAAAAATGAGCGGTGTCGGTATCGACGATATAGACTTGAGCGGCCTTGTTAAAAATCAGCTTCCCTGAATATGGAATTGCAACCGAATCCACCGTGCTGCCATTTCCATCGCAGGTAATACGGTTCAAGGTGGTAAAAGGATAGTTCGTGTAAGATAATAGGAGCGTATCGTTGGCAACTTCAGCGATGTCAACCCGATCAAGGAACTGGGCATTGGGCAGCTCCAGCTTGCAACCACAAGTTTGAATCTGTGCCAAGAGCACCTGGGCAAAGCCAAGAAATGCAAAAATGCAAAAGCACTGGAGGGTATGCTTCATAGATAAAGAGGCAAGCTTTTCAAGGTTCAATTTTGCACAATAGCAGCCGTTTTAAAGCCCATGTTTTGAATTTCAGGCAGTACTTTCTCCGCCTCTGCTTTGGAAGTGTAATTGCCTGAATAATAATGGTATTTTCCTTCCTTGTTAAGTTCTTTTACATTGGCGAGCAGGCTTAACTGGCCAACGTTAGGGTCAAGCCGGTTTGGCCATGAGAGCAGAAAAATTGTGAACGACGGAGCGCTTGCAAGCGGTTTTTCTGTGTTTTTCTGCTTGGTTGCAGATTTTCCTTTGTTTGTTTTTGAAGCAGTCGGCGCGGTTTTATTGGCAACAGTTTTGGAGGGAGCTTGCTTTTTTATCACAGCAGGCTTGACAGGGGGTAAGGCGTTTGTCACAATCTCGACCGGCTTCCCTGTTTCCATGTGCCGTTTATATGCTTCAAATGACTGAAATATTGCCAGGGCCATTTGTTCCCGACCCTCTTCCGAGGCAAGAAATTCATCCTCTGAAGCATTCGTCAGGTAGCCCGTTTCGATCAAGACCGAAGGCATGGCCGTCTCGCGCAGCACCAGGAATCCGGCCTGCTTCACCCCCCGATCTTCCCGGAATGCAACTGCATTGGAGAATTGTTGCACATAACTTGCAAGCAGAATGCTTTGCTCGAGGTATGCGCTTTGCCAAACGCTGGCAAAAATTTCGGCTTCGGGGCTCTCGGGGTCATATCCCCCATAATTTTTTTGATAATCTTCTTCCAGGTAAATAGAAGCGTTTTCCCGTTTTGCAACATCCAGATTATCCTTGCTGCGATGCAGCCCTAACACATAAGTCTCTGCGCCTTGCACCGTTTTTTTCGAAATCGAGTTGCAATGCACACTGATAAAAAGATCGGCCTTGTTGCGGTTGGCGATGGCAGCCCGTTCGTTCAGTTCTACAAAATAATCGGCATCCCGGGTATACACAACCTTTATTTCAGGGTAGTTCGCTTCGATATAGGCTCCCAAACGCAGCACAATTGCCAAACAGTTCTCTTTTTCATAAGCCGATGCGCCTATGCATCCGGGGTCTTTGCCTCCATGCCCGGCATCGAGCACGATGGCTTTGATCTTGTAGGGTGGGCGGAATGCTTGGATGGATAAATAGTTCTCCACGGATTCCATACTTTTGCAGCCCACCACAGCACAGTACCCATGTTGTGAACCTTCCACCCAAGGGGGCACACTTGTTACCGACAAAAGGTTAAAATTTTCAAAAACAAGCCACGTCGTGAGGAGTACGAGCGTTCGTAGTGCGAAGTTTGGCTTCATAAAATCAATCTGTAGATCCAACGTCTTAAAAAAAGACCAGTGCAAAAATTACCCTGCAAATATCGGTATTTCTTCCAAATTGCTTGCCTGCTCTTGTGCAGCAATGTACTGGCACAAATAAATCCAGATTCCAGTGCCCTCCCGCTGGAACCAACGGTTCTGGACACAGCTCCCTCCAAGGCCTTTCGCGATTCTGCTTCCGTTGATCTTTCCAAAATAAAAATAAGCAATGACGCCCTCGATGATTTGGTGGAATACGCTGCCCAGGATTCGATGTGGTTTGATGTGAAAAGCAAACAGGTTCACCTCTATGGAAATGCTTCTGTTCAATATACTTCCTTGAATATCAAAGCCGGATATATTCTTTTAGATTATTCTAACAATGAAATTTCTGCCCAGCAATTTGCAGATAGCACCGGGCAATTAACTGGTTTGCCCGATTTCAAAGATGGCGAACAAGCCTTTACCGCTTCCAAACTCCGCTACAATTTTAAAACAAAGAAAGGGATCATCTACGAAGCCCGAACCCAACAAGAAGACCTCTATGTTCTGGGCGAACGCGCTAAATTTATCAGCGGCGTTTCAGCCGACACCACCAAAAAAGCGCGCAACACCATTTATAACAAGGATGCCCTGCTTACCACTTGCGACGATCCGCACCCTCATTTTGGCATCCGAACTAAAAAATTAAAAGTCATCCAGGACAAGATGGTGGTTACTGGACTTTCTAACCTCGAAATAGGGGGCATCCCTACCCCGCTCGTCATCCCTTTCGGTTTTTTCCCGATAACTAAAACCCGCAAGGCTGGCCTGATCATCCCGAAAGATTTTGATTTTCGCTCAGCAGAAGGCTTTGGCTTTGAAGGGCTCGGATGGTATCAGCCCATTTCAGAACACATGGACGCAACCGTTCTTTTCCGGTTATTTACTGGAGGCACCTGGGGGGTAAATGCCGTCTCGCGCTACAGTTACCGCTACCGGCACAACGGCAATTTCAATCTCAATTTTAACAATCGGGTAATCGAGGACGCAATGGCGCAAAAGGTGTCAGCCAAATCCTTCGGGCTTCAATGGACGCACAACCAGGACCCCAATGCTCACCCTTCGCGCCGATTCAATGGATCAATCAACATTCAGACCAATCGCGACCAGCAACGAAACCAAAATGATTATGCAAGTGTATTTACAAACTCCTTAAACTCAAACCTTTCCTACTCAAAAATTTTCCCCGGCAAACCGTACCAATACACCATTGGCCTCCGACATTCGCAAAACACACAAACCCGCCAAATGGACATCACGCTCCCCAGCGCACAATTTACGATGCAGCGAGTTTTCCCCTTCAAACGAAAAATCCAGATCGGTAAGGAACGCTGGTATGAAAAATTGTCTGTAAATTATACCGCCAGGCTCGAAAATTCCATTCGAACCGTCGACACGCTTTTGTTTGAAAAAGAAACCCTAGAAAGCGCCCGCATGGGCATTCAACACCAAGCCAGCACTGATTATGTTGTAAAACTTTTTAAATATATAAACATTACGCCAAGACTCAGCTACGAAGAAAACTGGTATCCTTATATTATTGACAAGAACCTGACAGACAGCACGATCCTGGTATTTGATACCATTCGGCAGGACGGTGAAATAGTAGATATCATTTTAAACGAATCAAGGTCGAAATACGGAATTCTCGAAACTACCCGCAACTGGGGCTTTTATTCCTTCAGGAAATATGATGCAAGTATTTCTGCCAGCACCTCCCTGTTCCTCACCCACAAGGCAAAGCGCAAAAAAGCCTGGTTCCAGGGTATTCGACACAAAATGAGTCCTACGGTCAGCACCGGATTTGGCCCGGATTTTACCAAACAACAAGACCGTTATTTCAAATCTTATTACACAGACACACGTCCGGGAAAAGGTGATACGCTCCTGTACGGAATTTTTGACGACGGCTATTACAGCAAACCCACCCTCAGCAAACGCGAGATGAGCATCGGGTTTAGCGTAAGCAATGTGCTGGAATTCAAATATTATTCCGCTAAAAAAGATTCTGTTTTCAAAAAACGCATTTTCGACGGCCTCAACTTTTCCGGTTCTTTTACGCCTACCCGCGATTCCCTAAAATGGAGCACCGTAAGCACAGGCGGCCTTTTTCGACTTTTCAAAGGGACCTCCAACCTGACCTGGAACGTTACTTTCGATCCTTATATCGCAGATGCTAAAGGAAACCGGGTCAATAAATTCACCATCCATGAAAAAGGCAAATTGGTCCGCACCACTCAATTTGGAATTGCCCTCAACACGGGCTTTCAGGTAAAACAATTGCGGGATATGTTTTCTAAAAAAGGGGCGAATAACAACTCTGGCAATCCCAGTCCTGGCGGCCCGATTCTCCCGAAAGACGACCTGCTGAGCATGTTCGACAACTTCAGGGTAGATCACCGAATTTCTTTCGCCCGCCAACTTATCCCAACCGGATATGGCACCGCCAGAGACACCTTCACCATCGGTACCAATAGCCTGAATTTTTCAGGCAGGGTGCCACTTTCTTCCAAATGGAGCCTCGATCTGGACAATATCAGTTACAATTTTGTCTCAAAAAGCCTCGTATATCCTTCTTTTGGCTTTACCAGGGATCTCCACTGCTGGCAACTCAGTTTCAGGTGGCAGCCCGACCGGGGTACTTATGAGTTCTTCATTGGTGTGAAACCCGGAACCCTCGATTTTGTAAAAGTGCCTTATCGGAAAACCTTATTTGATGTGCAACTTTAAACCTCGCCTTGAATCAAGAACACGGCAGCAGGTCCATATATTCCTTTTAACAAATTTGTTTACTTTTGTGCAAGAGTACCTTCCCGGCGCCAAGCCATCTTTTTCACCAAAAAATTTCCAAGCATGACCCGTCTTTCCCCCTTCCTCCTTATTTCCTTTCTTTTCAGCTTAACTTCACTCAATGCCCAAATCAAAAAGGGCTTCAAATTACTTGACAAAAAAGAGTTTGACCAGGCCCTTGTTTGTTTTCAAAAAGACATAAACTCCCCCGAAAAAAGTGTTGCAGCCGGATACGGCGTCCTGAAAGCTGCTGCAGGAATAAAAGAAACCAATACCTGGATATCATCTTTGGCGGTTTATGAAAAAACGATCGCCGATTTCATGCGCGCCGATAAAAAATTACAAAAAAAATGGACCAGCGAATTCAAAATTACTAAAAGCGCTATTGACCAGGCACACAATGTGCTTTTTAACAAAATACTGGTTTATTTAGAAAAAAACCCGACGCAAACTGCCGTCCGTGATTCATTTGTAGATGCCGTAACCGTTGTCCCAAGGCAATATAAAACCCGGTTCAACAAACTGATTGTCAGTCAAAAACCAAGCCCGGTTACCTCCAACCGGGAAAAACTCGACCCTACAAAAAAAAGCAAAAAAAAGCCCGTTTATGTAGATCGGAAAGCCCCTGAAGGATCGAGACTTGAGTTTGTGAAAGGCGTCAACACTGAAGGTTCGGAGTATATTCCAGTTCTGTCTGCCGATGGAAAAATCATGTATTTTGTCGGTTCTGGTCGGGATGACAATTATTTCGGAGAGGATGTTTTTTACACCGAACGGCAAGCCGACGGCTCATGGGCAGAACCTAAAATGGAAGAGTTTTTTAGCGGCCCTTCCAACGAGGCGGTCGTCTCCATGTCTGCCGATGGCAACAACCTGGTTTTGTTTATTACCGGCAAACCATACCTTTCTACCCGAACGAGTGCGGGCTGGTCAGAACCCATCCCGATTCTGCTCCAAAAATCTTTTGCCTGGGTTGGTATGGCCAGCATCACCCGAAATGGCGAAGCACTGATCTTTGAAGCCCGTGTGACTGAGTTGGAGGACATAGATATTTACATCGCGTTGCGCAAAAAAAATGGCGACTGGGACGTACCATTTGAACTGGGAAATCCTGTAAACACCCGCATCGATGAACGCACCCCTTTCCTGCACAGCGATTTCAAAACCTTGTATTTCAGTTCCAACGGCCACGGGGGTGAAGGCAGTTTCGACGTTTTTAAAACTACGCGCCTTGATGACAGCTGGAAATCCTGGTCGAACCCGGAAAACCTCGGTACCGGGGTGAATACTCCTAAAGACGAGTATGGATTTTGTATCCCGCCTGCTGGAAATGTGGCCTATTTAGCTACACGAATTAGCAGTTTTTATGATCAGGATATCCTGCGTATCCCCCTCGACTCTGCCGCGCGGCCAGAGGCACAGGTCGTCATAACAGGCACCTTAAAAGATGGTAGTGGCAATACCCTGAGCGGGGAAATTACCGTGGAAGACGCCGAAACTAAAAAGGTCGTGCAAACTGTGGCCACTAGCCCCGATGGAAAATATTCATTTTCAGTGCCCAAGACCTCCAAAATAAATTATTACGCTACTGGCGACAGCCTCGTTTCCACCCGCAAGACTTTTGTGGATGGCAGCACCTACAAAAGCGAAGTGGCAGAAGAAAAAGTAGATATTGTAACTGTAAAGGAGGCGGAAGAAAAAGGCAAAGCCCTCGAACTCAGAGACTTGCTCTTTGATTTTGCAAAATTTGATCTTCGACCGGAATCAAAATCTGAATTGCAACGCATCTATGCCGATATCAAAGGCTTCAACTGGGCAATCGAAATTGGAGGCCACACAGACAATGTAGGCAGTATTGAAAGCAACCTGAAACTCTCTGAACAACGCGCCCAGGCGGTTCGCGACTTTCTGGTGGAAGAGGGGTACCCGGCGGATAAAATTGCATTCAAAGGCTATGGACAATCAGTTCCGATCAACGAAAACGATACGGACGCAGGAAGAGCTCGAAACCGGAGGGTGGAAATTAAAGTGAAAAAGTAAGCAAGCCCGCTTTTTCTGAACACTCCCCCCATGAGATGCACGCAGCATGTCTTTCTATGTTAAAAAAAGAACGTGGCGCTTCCTTTTACAAAAAAGGGCGTGCCTGGTGTATAATGCAACTCGGATACGGGTTCGGGTTCGTTTAAAAGACGGCTTTCCGTGTCAAATTGCGCTTCGTTCCAATCAATATTCAGGATGTTCTCGAATGACATCCCAAATTCCCATTTTTGAGTGGTGTAAGTGATCCCGCCATCCAAAAGGGTATAGCCAAGGGCAGTCACGGTATTGTTTTCGTTAGCAGGCCGGTCAGAAATATGCCGGTACCGAAGGCTGGCGTTCAAACCCTTTCCAAACTTGGTGGTAATGCCCCCGATACTCGTAAATGTAGGAGCCAGCGGAATGTAGTTTTCTCCTTCAGCTGATTCGCGACTACGCGGAACCGTGTAATTCAAATCTATATCAACAAAAAGCCAGTCTGTCGCCTGGTACCTTCCTGAAAAATCGAGACCATAGCGTCGTGTTTTCCCGGAAGGCTCTACCACCGCCGCATCGCCGACATAAACGAATTCCTGATCTATATCCAGGAACCATCCAGCAAGGTTGAGCAATAAACGCGGAGTAGGTTTGATAAAGGTGCCCACGTCAACTCCATAAGCCTTTGGCAGAATTTCAACCCCGTTTTGTAGCACCACCACGCGGGTATCATTTGAGTGAAACCCGATGCCTGATTTGAGGTAAACTTGCAGGTTCGGGTTCAAATTGCAGTAAAAATTCAATTTTGGGCTTGGAATATTGGCTTTAACTACTTGGTGGTTGTATATACTGTCGAAATGGTTGACGTATCCAAAACTGAACTGGTCGAAACGAAGCCCGGCATTCACGCTGAAATATTCGGTTACTTTGAGCACTTCGTCCAGATAGAAACTCGCATTCAGCTGGTCTATGTCGCCCAAAGACAGATAATTGATCAGCCTGTTCCTTTGGGCAGTATGGGCCAGTTCAGTGCCTTTAGTTTGGTCATATCGAATGTTAAAGCCTGCCTCAGAACGCAGCAACATAGAACCGATCTCGCGTTCATCAGAATACGACAGGTTGTAACCAAAAATATCACGTTGCTCAACCTGGCGAATTTCATCGCCATTGACTGGGTCTTCAAGAAAAAAAGTGAAGTTGGAATAAAGGCGGAATTGATTGTTGACATAATAAAACTGGTTGCGCAGCAAGCCGCAATGCTCAAGGTTTTTCAACAACTGGATGTTTGCATTGACACGACTGGTGTTACCGCCCTCCTTGTCGTAAATTGAACCAAAACGACCAATAATGCCTTGTTTTACCGCCCGGTCTGGTATTTGACCCGAGGCATCCCACTGGCTTGAAAAGGTAGAGACTGACACTGTAAGCGCCTTGTCGGCCCCGATCAGGCCATGATATTTGCCCATCAGGTTGATTCGGTTGAAATTTTGAGGACTTTCAAACGGGCCCCTGGAAGCGCTCAGGTCGGAAGCGAAATAAGCATTTTGACCTTGGTCGGCACCACCTTTCAGCAGGTCGATCAAAGCTACTGCACGATGGGTGCCAAAACGTCCTGTTTCAAATTTAAGCGAACTACGGCTGAGTGCATTGCGTGTATTGAAACTGGCATAGCCCGCGGTGGTAAAATCCCCTTGTTGGGCATAATAAGGACCTTTGTTAAAATCTACATTATCAATAAGTTCCGGGATCAGGAAATGCAGATCGGCATAACCCTGGCCATGAGCATGACTCACCATGTTAACGGGCATTCCATCCACCGTTACCCGAATGTCAGTACCGTGATCTATGTCAAAACCGCGCAGAAAGATCTGCTCGGCCTTCCCGCCCCCGGCATGCTGTGCGGTAAACAGCCCCGGGATCATGCGCAATACATCCTGAGAAGATCGTGTCGGGCGCAATTCAAGGTCAATTTTGTTAAGAATGGTCATGGTTTTGGCAAAGTCCCGTTGGGCGTTCACCACGATTTCATCCAGATTTAATGCTGCTGGCTTCAATTGGATATCGATGGGGGCAAGCGTGGTCGCAATTACATTTTGAGCAACATACCCAACAAAAGAAACGGTCAACTCGTAGGATGCTCCGTCCAGATTTTTGAATTTGAACCCGCCTAATTCGTCACTTGTAGTGCCAATGTTCAAGGATGGAATAAATATCGTTGCGCCGGTAATTGCTTCTCCGCTTGAAGCATCGCTGACACGGCCAATGATGTTATGGGCATTTAGCCAAACGGCATAGAACAAAAAACAGCAAAAAGCGGCTGTTTTGACCGGAGAAAGATGTTTCATAATGTCTAAAAAACTTAACTTACGCAGCTTGCTTCAATTTGGATTTTCAGCACACATTTTGATGTCTTTCAAATATAAAAAACAGCAGAACAAAGTAAAGGTTCAGGCGCAAAAAATGGCCTGACCAGAACATCATGCTCTGGTCAGGCCAAACCTTTGTTATATCGCCGTTACTTATTTTATTTCAACAAAGTGACATTGCCTCTGTCTTCATAGATATCGCCATTGCCACAAGTCAATCTAACATACCAGGCATATGCATCAGGTGTAGCGGTTTTACCTTTGAAACTGCCATCCCACCCAAGTGTATTGGGATCGTAGGTTTCGAAAACAATCTCTCCCCAGCGATCCCAAACGACGAACTTCAGGGCGGTCATGCCATCCGCACGCGGCACAAAATAATCGTTCTTCTCGTCATTGTTCGGTGTGAATGCCTTTGGAATAAATACAAAGGGTGAAATGCAATTATTGGGCTTCACAAACACTGTTACGGTATCCAACGCAAGACAGCCATCTGAATTTATCACGGTCACGGTATAGGTGGTGGTTTCTGTCGGACTTGCTTCCGTTACGGCTGTATTCGGACTGCTTAAGGTGCCTGATGGGGTCCAGGTGTAGCTGATTATCGTACCGGTACCGCCAGGTGTAGCCGTAAGGATCGATGTTGGGTTTTCCGCTGTAACCAGATTCGGATCGGCTACGGCATCCACCGAGGCCATATTCACCGTAACTGTAAAACTCAACGTATCCTTGCAACCGTATTGATTGGTCACTGTGACGGTATAAGTGCTTGTCTCTGAGGGAGAAACAATCAGATTGCAATCCATGGGCAGATTTGGCCCCCAATCGCAAGTGAGTATGTCTGTTGAAATCAGATTTGTAAACATCAAGGCTGCTTGCTCACCTAGACACAATTCGTAATCAGCAGGCAATATCTGGATTTCCGGAATTTTGAGAACGATCACGATCGAATCCATCGCTGTACATTCTGCCCCCCTTGTCCTTACATAGTATGTGCCGTTGGGCAATACCTGAACGGATTGTGAATCAGAAAAAGGCGGGTCAAAATTTCTTATACTGGACCATTCAAAAGCCGTAGCGTTATTGCTTTGGGCGGTTAAGGTCCATAAGTCCATACTGCAAACAGAAGCCGCAGGATCGGGCACAATGTGGACATCGCTTCCTGGTTTGAATGTCACAACCACAGAATAGGAAACGGTACAGTCGCCCTTGCTTATTAAAACGGAATACAAAGTAGGTACCAGCGGGCAAACCATGGGATTCGGCAAGTTTTCTTGTCCAACCAGGGTACTGTCGAAAGGCACGGAAGTCCATTGGTAGTTCGCGCCGAGGTCAAAGCCGTCCGGGTTCAGTTGAACGCAATCGCCCAAACAAATTTGAAGCGAATCCACAATGATATCGTTCAAAATATTCACGATGAACGAATAGCTTGCAGTTGCCGTGCATCCATTGATGTCGGTTACAACAAGTGTTGCTGTATAGGTTCCCTCGTCGGTGTAGGTTACCGCCTGATTTTGGTCGGTTGAAGTAGTTGGTGTTCCATTGGGGAATGTCCAACTCCAGGTATTGTTGCCCGCGTGGTTGGCAATGCCATTAAACTGCACAAGCGCTTCTGTCGCACACTTCACATATAAGTGGGTAATGCCCGCCGTAAGCACCGAATCAAAAACAGTTATTGTTGAATCCCAGGGGGCAATACATGTCAAAAGCGTGTCAGGGCTGAAAGTCACCTGGTACTGACCAGCCGACCCGTAAATGTGGATCGGGTCGATCTCAATACTGACCTGGCCATCCCCGAAATTCCAGGTCCCCCCAATGTTGTTTGGATTTGTGAAACCCACTTCAAGGCCCTTGCAAAGGTCAATCGAAATTTGGCCTTCCAAATCGCCATCTTCCAGTATTTCCACCTGGAATTCCAGCGAATCAAAACAGATCACATTGGTCACTATAACTTTAACGTTGTAAACGCCCGGAGGGCCTGAAAGCACCGGATGTGCAGAAAATGGGCTGTCCAACACACCTGGTGCCGTGACTGTCCAAAAATACGTTACAGAAATCGGCGTGGCAATTACAGAAAGTGTCAAGCTCTCGTCCTCGCAAACCGTGGTTTCCGCATTGGGGTCAAGTTCAACATCTACCCCGTAACCCTGCACCACCACCTGATCCATACGGAAACAACTGTCTGCCGTGATGGCTTTGACCGTGTAAATCGTTGGCGTTGAAGTAACTGGAACGACAATGGGGTTTCCTCCAATCGGGGTGTTTCCCTGGCACCAAACAATGGTGGTTGCGATGCCTGCTGGAATTGTGCTGGCAAACAGCGTAACCGTGCTGTCGCAAGTCTGGATAATGCTGTCCAGAACAATTAGCTGAAAATCGTCGTCAATTGGTGTGACCCTTATGCTGTCCACCGCCGTGCAAACGCCTCCATCAGTTGCGGTCAGCACGTATGTGGTAGGTACAGTTGGGTTAACCGACACATGGAGCGAGTCAATAATGGTCACAGCAGGTTCCCAGGAATAGTCGTAGTCCGGGTCGCCGTTCACGATAAGGGTCAGCGGGCCACCGTTGCAGTTCAGGGTCGTTGAATCGAGGCTGATGGAAAAATCAGGGATGCCTGGCACCAGGAATTCAAGGCTCGTGGTGTCCGAACAACCAAGGCTGGAAGTAACGATGAGTGTTACCATAATGGTGTCACCCACAGGCAATTGAATATCAACAGTGTCTTGTTGAAGGATTACGATATTGGTAACTGGACCACTAAATATCCATTTCAGCGAATCGATCTGGTCGAAGGCATCGCTGGACAAACTGATGAGCCGCACCGTGCTGAGGTTGTCGCCACATTCGAGCACATAAACGCTGTCAATCAAAGCATTAGGGGCAGAAAGCACTGTGATATTTACCGTATCTATGGCCGTGCAGCCCACGCCATCTGTTGCCAAAACGGTGTAAGTGCCAGCAGTAAGGCCGGCAATGCTCGCATTATTCCCGATTGGAAGGGGAACGTTGTTGAACCAGGTGTAAGTGTAGGGAGGCGTTCCGTTGGATGCCAGGGCATTTGCGGTGCCAAAGTCGCCCTCGCAGACGATGTCGGCAATTTGCACGATCTCAATTTCTATTTCGCCGATTTCGATATGAACAGAATCCATGGCGGCGCATTCAGCGCCTTTAGTGCGCACATAGAAGGTCCCAGGCGGTTGAACGGTCACAGTTTGCGTGGTGGCAAAGATGGGATCAAAATTAGCGTGGATGGACCACTCGAACATGGTTGCGCCATTGGACAATGCCGTGATCGATACCGAATCGTCGGAGCAAACCACCCAGTCATCGGGCAGGGTAAGGATGCCACCCTGTTTGAAGGTGACGAGCACGGCGAGATCTATTGCGCAAAATCCCTGGCTGATGTTTGCTGTATAAATGGTTGGCACCAGCGGGCATACCGTGGGATTCGGAATGTTTTCTTGTCCAATCAGGGTACTGTCGAAAGGCACGGAAGTCCAGTGGTAGTTCGCGCCGAAGTCAAAGCCGTCCGGGTTGAGTTGAACGCAATCACCGGGACAGATTGGGTCGGGGTTGGGGAGGGTGTCATTGACGATTTCCACCCTTACTGTGTCGGTAGCCGTGGCCGTGCAACCGTTGATGTCGGTCACGACAAGGGTTGCTGTATAGGTCCCTTCGTCGTCATAAGAAACTATCGGATCCTGTGCGGTGGAATTGTTGGGTGTCCCGTTAGGGAATGTCCAATCCCAGGTGTTGTTGCCCGCGTGGTTGGAACTGCCGTTGAACTGGATAATGGCCTTTGTCTCACATTCCAGGTAGGAGTGGGTGATGCCCGCTGTAAGAACCGAATCAAAAACTGTGATCGTCGAATCCCAGAGGGCTATGCACGGCAAAAGCACGTCAGGCGTGAAAGTCACATGGTACTGATCTGCCATTCCGTAAATATGGATTGGGTTGATCTCGATACTGGTCTGGCTTCCATCTCCGAAATTCCAGGTCCCCCCAATGTTGTTTGGGTTTGTGAAACCCACTTCAAGACCCTTGCAGAGGTCGATCGAAATTTGGCCTTCCAAATCGCCGCCTTCCAGTATTTCCACCTGGAATTCCAGCGAATCAGAGCAGATCACATCGGTCACAACAACCTTTACGGTGTAAACGCCCGGAGGGCCTGAAAGCACCGGATGCGCAGAAATTGGGCTGTCCAACACACCAGGTGCCGAGACTGTCCAATAATACGTCACAGAAAGCGGCGTGGCAATTACAGAAAGTGTCAAGCTCTCGTCCTCGCAAACCGTGGTTTCCGCATTGGGGTCGAGTTCAACATCTGCCCCGTAACCCTGCACCACCACCTGATCCATACGGAAACAAC
>JBJXGO010000017.1:0-8632 GCA_046160345.1 Saprospiraceae bacterium | reverse complement strand
CCCCCCCCCCCGCCGCTTTTTGTACCATTCTTGACAAAAATTCCTTTTCCTGCCAATAACAACTTGTTCTCATATACATTGCAGGCTGTATCCAAAGCATCTTTCCATGCGATTGTCTTTTGCCCTTTGTATCCTTTGCTTCAGCCTCGCTGCATCCGCCCAAATATCTACTTTTGACTTCGACAACGAAGGCTGGCGTTGCGACGGCGATCCGGAAAGTACTTCTGCTTTCTGGATTGCAAATGGTGGCAACCCTGCCGGACATATACGAATGACCGATGCATCTACAGGCGGCACCTGGTACTTTATTGCACCTGCCAAGTTCCGGGGCCCTAAATGCGATGCTTATGGCAAGTTTCTCCGTTATGACCAATTTGCCGACAACCATTCAAACGCCAATACTTTTGCCGATGTGGAACTAAAGGGCGGTGGCCTGACCCTGGTTTTTGACCACCCCATTCTGCCTAATGCTACATGGACGCATTACGACCTGTTTTTGCGCGAAGACGCCGGCTGGCGAATCAACACGACCAATGGTTTTGTACCCACCCAGGCACAGTTCAAACAGGTACTTTCCAATATCACCAGCATTCGAATCCGGGGCGAGTTTCACCATTTTGCCGTGGATTTTGGTGGACTCGACAATGTAAGGCTGGAGAGCAATTTCAGCTTCGACCTCGATGCCGACAACAGCTCCGGGCTTACCAACGGTGATTTTCGAGCGGATACTACTTGCTTCGCAAATAGCCCTGTGTTGGGCGATGACCCTGTCCTGACTTCCGAAGGCCCCATTGATTCAATTTCGGTTAACTTGTTGAATGCCAACAACTTTGAAAGTATCAACTTGAATGGGATTCCACCAAACCTTCAGGTAGTTCAGTACGGTCCTGACAGGATTACGATCATAAGTTTAGGCAATGCCTCGGCGCAAGATTTTCTGTTAGCCATCCAAATGCTTGGTTATCTCGATGCATCAAATCATCCATTGCAGGGGATTCGACTGATTGAATTTAGGGTTTACGCCGGTTGTGGGGAAGCAGGCCGTCAACGGGCACATATACCTATCTTCACCCCGCCCAATGCTGGCCTGAACGGCGACACCACCGTTTGCACCAACACTGCGCCGTTCAATCTTTTCAAGGTGTTGAAAGGGTTCCCGGACCCGGGCGGAATTTGGGAACCCAAACCTTCCATAGCACCCGCCTTTTTTGACCCGGCCATCGACAGCGCCGGCTTCTATGCCTACATCTTCCCGCCCAGCAGCGAATGTGTTGGTGATACGGCTTTTGTGAATATTAGCCTGGAAATCCCTCCTGTGTTTCACCCTGACACGGCCCTGTGTTATGATGAGCCGCTGTACTTCGAAGTCCCTCGGGCTCTCCTGAGTTGGGAATGGAGCAATGGCAGCCAACAGGCCAGCATAACGGTGACAGAGCCTGGGGTTTACAACCTTAAAGGTGAGACGGAATACTGCCTTTTTGAAGACAGCGTGGAAGTCAGTTTTTTTACCTGTAAGGTCTGCAATCTATTCGTTCCCAATGTGTTTTCACCCAACGACGACGGAGAAAACGATACCTGGCATCCGTTCCTGCCGTGTCGATGGCTTCGATTCCGATTGGAAGTTTATGACCGCTGGGGGAGTCTCGTTTTTGCTTCCACCGACCCGGAAACTATTTGGGACGGGCGAATTCGCGGCAAAGAAGCTATGATGGGTGTGTATGTTTGGCGTTTAGAATGGGATGCAGAATTCTTTGGCGAGATACAAACCTGGCGGGCCAAAGGAGATGTGACCGTGTTTCGGTAGGTGGTTAATTTCTACTTCTTCTTTACAGCGATAAAGTTCACCCCTGTGAGTTCCATAAGCGCCTTTTTTTTGTCTTCAATTTCTGCAGGTTTGAGATAGATAAATCGAATGCCAACTAAATGCTTTTTACCATTTTGTTGGTAGAATTCCTCGTAGCCCTCATCCGTAAGTAGTTTGCGGAGTTTTTCCGCGTTATTTGAGTCAGAAAGTGACGCCACTATGAGAATACACTCCCGCCCATTTCGGGCGATATTTATCTTTTCCTGAGCATCTTTTTCTTTTCCATTTATCGACTCTCGAACTCTTTTATCCAAATCCGGGTCTTCTTCTTTGCTTGAAAGGGCTTTATCTTCATTTGGAATCGGCTTTCCCTTATCCTGATCCGCCTGGCTTGGCTTGTCTTGAATTTCAGTTTCTGTATCTGATTTTTGCTCTAGTTCAGCAACGCTTTTCCGATGTTGCCAATACCAGATACCCATTGCCAGGGCGGCAAGCAATAAAAAAAGGCCCAAGGCTGTACCCATACTGGAGCCTCCGCCAGTCCGCTCCGGAGCAAAAGTTGGCTCTGGCATTGGTGGAGGCGAAGGAGGGGCGGCTTTGGCAGCACTGCCAGGCTCCGGGATGCTTGAGGCTGTGCCAGGGTCTTTTTCTATTTCGCGAGAACGGGCAATTGGCGAAAACTGCAATGGTGGCAAGCCATAAGCGGCCGCGTTGAAATTGGTGGCATCGGGGAGGAACTGTATTTTCTGCACATAATTTTTGTAGAGCCTTCCAACACCCGGCAACGTGACTATTTCACGCTGGTCGAGCAGGTTCCGCATTTTTTCTACGAATTCTTCCACAGTTTGACGTGCATCCTCGCTCGATATACCGTGTGCATCTGCGATATCTGCAGTCAACAAACCATCATCGATGGTCAGGTTTTCGCTGAAAGCCAGCGTCTTTGCAGGAGGGTTCACCGTACCGCCCACATAATCCGTAGAAGCAGGGGTACGTGTAGCCGTAAATCCTCCAAATCCGGGGATAACAAGCGCGTCGTGTAAAAAGAGAAGTTTTTCGATGTGGGCTGGGATATCAATCTGCATATTATGGATCGGCTTAAAGGTTTTCAGAATTGGACTTTAATGATAAAGCAGTAGCAACTGTTTTACCTGTGGGGAGGGTATTAGCAACGGAGCAAAGGTACATCCCTCAAAATTACTATCGTTTCAAAAAATTTGATTGGATTTTGTTCAAAAACCACTCTTTTCAAAATTCGTCCCATCCTGACAATAAAAACCAACCAATGGCATTGGTGTGAAAACAACAATAAGTACTACATTTGGCGCGGAAACAACCTGCAAATATGGATACAACGGGCGAAGTTGGGCCTTTTTTCAAATCCGCGTTCTCTGTTGACAACGTTATTTTCGGATTTGATGGCGGAGACTTGAAAGTGCTGCTTATCCAGCGCGGGCAAGCACCGTTTAAAGACAAATGGGCATTACCCGGTGATTTGGTCTATCCAAACGAAGATCTCAATACTGCTGCCGAGCGGGTATTGGAACAATTGACCGGCCTTCGAGGGGTTTACCTCGAACAAGTAAAAACCTTTGGTGCAGTAAACAGACACCCTTTGGGCCGGGTTATTACAATTGCTTATATCTCCCTGATCAAGATCAGCAACTACACCCTAACCGCAGCCTCTTTCGCACAATCGGCTAAATGGCACAGTATTGATGAAGTGGGCGATCTGGCATTTGACCACAACGAAATACTCGAAAGTTGCCTTCGGAGGCTGAAGCGCAAAGTGCGTACCGCCCCCCTCGGATTTGAGTTGTTGCCGCCAAAATTTACGCTCACCGAATTGCAACAACTCTACGACTCCGTGCTTCGTTTGCCCAAAATGCTTGACAAACGCAATTTCCGCAAAAAGATACTTTCCATGAACCTCCTTGTCGAATGCAAGGAAATGCAGGAGGGTGTAGCCCACCGCCCTGCAAAACTTTACCAATTCGACCCCGACAAATATGAACAGTTTGTGAACGAGGGGTTTGTATTTGATATTTGATGATTGGATTGGTCATTGAGGCATAGGTCATTGACCAAATAACCTTTTCACTAACCCAAAACCTAGCAACACACATATAATGATCAAAATTGACCACATCGGCATTGCTGTGCGCAACATGGAAGCGAGCAACGAGCTGTTCCGAAAACTCCTCGGCAATGCCCACTACAAGATCGAAGCCGTAGAAAGTGAACACGTTCTCACTTCTTTTTTCAATATCGGGGAAAGCAAAATCGAATTGTTAGAGGCTAGCGACCTGGAAAGCCCCATTGCCAAATTTATTGAAAAACGCGGCGAAGGCATCCACCACATCGCTTTTGAAGTGGACGACATTTACGCAGAAATCAAACGTCTTGAATCTGAAGGGTTTATTCCGCTCAATCGCGAACCTAAACGCGGTGCCGATAATAAATTAGTAGCGTTTTTTCACCCAAAATCCACGAATGGGGTGCTGGTGGAGCTTTGTCAGTCGGTTATTGGTTGAATGGTTATTGGTTACTAGTTATTAGTTGATTGGTTATTAGTTGATTGGTTACTGGTTATTTGACAAGTGTACCAATCAACTAATAACCAGTAACCAATCAACCAATAACTATTCACAAGCTCCGCGTCCGCCCACCATCTACAGGCAAGTTGATTCCATTAATATAAGAGGCTGCTGGGCTTGCCAAAAACGCTACCGCCGCGGCTACCTCCGATGGTTCCGCAAAACGGCGCATGGGCACCTGATTTTTAAATTGATCTTCTATCGTTTCTGTGCTTGCTGCATTTGCGGCCGCTCTTTTCCCAATTATTTCTTCCAACCTGCCAGTGCGGGTATATCCGGGCAGCACATTGTTTACCGTAATACCAAATTGACCTACCTCATTGGCCCAGGTCTTTGCCCAGGCGGCCACTGCCCAGCGCGTGGTGTTCGAAACCCCCAGCCCATCTAAAGGCTCTTTTACTGAAGTGCTAATGATATTGATGATACGGCCATAGCCTTCTGATTTCATTCCGGGCAATACTGCCTGAGCCAATAGTTGGTTACAAATCAAATGATTATGGTAAGTTGTCAAGAAGGCCTCGCCCCTGGCTTCAGTGATGGGTCCACCAGCCGGTCCACCTGTATTGTTTACCAAAATATGAATGCTTTGCTTTTCGAGCAAGTTTGAAATGGCCGTTAAAAGCCCCTGGCTGTCCGAAAAATCAACCTTTAGGTATCGGTGTTGCTGACCCTGAGATTGATCCAGCATGGCCAATGTTTCTTGCAAACTTGATTCGGTGCGGGCCAAAAGGGTGACGTTCGCGCCGAGGGCTGCAAGTTCAACGGCTGTTGCACGGCCTATGCCTGCGCTGGAGCCTCCTACAAGGGCGTTTTTGTTGAGAAGTGATAGATTCATGAGTTTTATGATTCTGATAGAATTCGGTTACATTATCGCGCCCCGCCCATGGCCTTGAACAGCCCTCCCAATAGATTGAGCACAGCTTCGACCGATTGTTCGTTCTCAACGGGAAGTTTCACAAAAGTCTGACCAGTTTTCTCGTCTTTGTGGACAATGCTTTTCACCAATCGTTCTGTGGCTTGAGGGTCGCTGAGCGTTTGTGCCAGTTGACTAAAAAACTCAAGGCCATTCTGGACAAGGGCCTCCGGGCTTGGGTGGCCTTCCCTCGCTTTTACTCGCTGTAAGCTTTCAGGAGGAAAATCGGCTTCAGCGGGTAATTTAGTGGTATGACGACCCTCCTTCGCTAAAGCTTCGGCGGGTAAATTAGGGGTATGACGACCCTCCTTCGCTAAAGCTTCGGCGGGTAAAGCGGGTAAAGGCGTATCCAAATCGTCAGGAAGTGCCTCCTCCTGCGGCACATGCAACAAGGTGGGAACTTCGGGCGAAGCATCCGGGACAAGATCATCGTCGTCGCGTTGGCCAGGTATTGTTGGTTTTTCAATCTCATCGGGTGAAACGGAAGCCATGCCGCTCACCGTATCTCGGGTAATGACCTCAACTGAGGCCATGAACTGCTTGAATTTGCTGTCGCCCATGAAAATGGTATCCTCGCCATCGTCGAGCACTCCGGCAGCCATGCTTTTTTTGAACTGAATTACTCCGAGCAGATTATGTTCGATGCTTTCCTGCGCCACCAGGTTGATGATATTCACAGGTTTTTCCTGACCTAGCCGGTGGATCCGCCCAATGCGTTGTTCAAGCACTCCGGGATTCCATGGGATGTCAAGATTGACAAGCCATGCAGCAGATTGGAGGTTCAGGCCAACACCACCCGCATCGGTGCTAAGAAACACCCGCACTTCAGGGTCTTCATTGAACTCGGTATAAAGTGCGCCCCGGTTTTTACCTGGCACCTGGCCGTGAAGGTATCGGTAACCCACGCCCATATCATCCAATTCCCTGGCTACCAGATCGTTCATTCGTGCCCATTGGCTGAACACCACCACTTTTTCGCCCTCGATTTCGAGTATTTCGCTGAGGATATTGCGCAGCTCGTCCACCTTGGTTTGATAATTCGTGCTTTGGTCAACAATATAGGTACTGTCGCAGACCATGCGCATCAGGTTGAGGTTCTTGAGCAGTTTTTGGCGGTCTTGCTCATCAAGGAATTTCATGCGTTGCCATTTGATCACAAGTTTGGCCACTTGATCAGCGAATTCCCGGTGCATTTCACGCTGGGCTTGGGTCATGGGCACCACAAGGTTTTTGTCTGAGCGTTTGGGCAGTTGTTTGAGCACTTCTTTTTTGGTACGACGGACCAGTCTTTGCGCGAGCAACTGGCGTATCTCTCCGAGATTTTCGTAACCAATCACTCGTCCATTGTCATCAGTAGTTTGGTAACGTGGGAAAAAGATGTGACGGGGGCCAAGCGCGAAGGGGTCAACGAACTGCACGAGACCGTACAGTTCTTCCAAGTTGTTTTCAATGGGCGTACCAGTAAGCACAAAGACGTAGCGCGAAGGAATGCGCCGAACACTTTGTGCAATCTTGGTGCGCCAGTTTTTTATGCGTTGGGCTTCGTCGAGGATAATGAGATCGTAAGCAGCCTCTTCCATGGCGGCATTATCGAATAGCGCGGAGTGGTAAGATGCGATTTTATACACCGCTTCGCCCTCTCGATGTTCTCTGTGACGAACGGTAGCAATCCCCTCCACCACTTTCGCTTCTTGACCGGCAAATTTTTCCAATTCTGTTTTCCATTGGTATTTCAGGGAGGTAGGGGCAAGAATCAGCACTTTGGAAATCCCCATTTCGCGGCGCAGCAATTCTGTGGCGGCAATGGCCTGTACAGTTTTTCCCAGGCCCATTTCATCGCCAATGATAGCTCGGCCATGTTGGTAAGCAAACAAGACACCCGCTGCCTGGTACGGGAACATTTCAGCTTTGACAAGACCGGAAAGCCATTTTTTCCGTTCATCAGCGCTCATTTTTTCCACTTTGTGCAACCGACGCTGGTGTTCGCGATGTTCGAGGATATGTTCCAGAGCATCGTCGTAACATCGGAAATCAGGGCTGATTTTGCGCGCTTTTTGGAGAAAAACCTCAAATTTCAAGAACCCCTTTTCAGTAAGGCAAAAATGGTCGTCAAAGTAATCGAGCGAAAGGTCAGCAAAGGCATCCAGGTTTTCGGAGCCGATACGAAACCTTACCTGCTTCCCTTCGCGGTAGTCGAGATAGACAGAGGAATAACTACGGTCTTCCTGAATTTTCAGGTGCTTGCGCAGCCTTTTTTTGGAGATAAATCGAAAAACTGCTTCGATGTGTTTGCAGGTGCCCAGGCGGCTGACCCGAAAATCATAACAATTGCAGAAATTATGCCCTCGGTGGTCGGGGCTGCGCAGGGCTACCTTGTAAGTGTTTCTGGAGGCAGGGTTGCTTATCAGGTAGTCGGCGTACACCACTTCCGGACTGATTTTTTCGATGCTGAAATCGTTGTCGTGCACAAACTGTTTGCGCAGCGCGATCTGCCATTTTTCCATGGCCATGCCATCGGGGCGGCGGTGGTAGGGAACCTCTTTTTTCTTCTTTTTCTTAGTAGATTTTTTGGTGGTGGAGGGCGTTGCAGTCGCGGCCATGCTGTTTTCGTTTTAGGGGGGTGAAATTAGGGGATTGGGGTGGGATAGAAAAATTTGTGTTATTTTTGGGGGTTAAAAAATTGAAATCATTTTTATTATGACAAATCAGAGCATCGACTCTTTAAAAGTCAGCCTAATTAGCCAGATATCTGCACTTTCGAACGAAGATATGTTGCGTCAATTAGAGCAAATCTTAATGCCCCGTGAGTCGGCAAATCCTTCGGATCTTTTGTATCGTCTTGCTCGGCCGATGCCCCAAAAATTAGATATTGACGCCCTCATCATAAAGCAGAACTTCAAAGGAGTCAATCGCTCCAAGTTCAACCAATTAGTCCGAAAAATCAATATCCAGGAGCCTCTTGAACAATTGCTCGCTGCTGTATGAGATATCTGCTCGATACTAATATCCTGGTCATTTACCTGCGCGATAACGATTTCAGCCATCTGCAAGGCAATTTTATTGACTTAGTTGAGATTGAGGTTTGATTAAGTGCGCAGCTTATCGTTCTTCGACCCCTTCAGCATACCACTCCTGTATCATGCGGTGGCGGAAACGCCAGTTGGCGTCGTCGCCTTCGATCTGGTGATCACCGTTTCGAACCAAGCATTTCTAACGCGGCATATTTCAATCGGGCTTTGATCTTACCCAACCCATCAAAATCAATCCTTGCCTGACTATATGCATCTTCTGCATCTTTCAAATTGCCGAGGTGGATTG
>JBJXGO010000016.1:0-6916 GCA_046160345.1 Saprospiraceae bacterium | reverse complement strand
TAGGGTTTCCCTGTAAATGCGTTCAAAACAGCCAATCGGAATAAAATTCGGTTGGCTGTTTTGGCATAGGTCAATTTGGGTGCAGGTTTTGGAGTTATAGGGACAAGAAGGTTGATCACCCTGTGGGTGAGTTTTCTGGTTTTTGCCTAAATTTTCGATCTCCTTGAAGCCTTTTTAAGCTGCTTTGGCCTCCAATTTTTGAAGTGCTGCTTTTGCTACCCGTGCTTTAGCGATCTTGACAGCATTGGCGGTATGAACACCAAAGAAGATCCATGCGATCTCCGTTTCTTGGGTTCTGGCTTTTACTTTTCGGAGCATATAGTGGTTCTTTTCATTCCCAAAACTACCTTCCAAAACGGTAGATCTTATGTTCGATAAAGAATTCCGCATCACTTTTTTCTGCTCCAGATGCTTTCCTTGTCGCCCTTTAGGTTTGAAGGATGTGGCAATGCCCTGTTCCCGACACCAGGTTCTGTTTCGGTTATTGGCATAAATCCCATCGGCACCTACCTGCCGCACGGTTCCAAACCATCGGCGCTGCTGCCCGATCGCTTTTTTTAGCCTATTTCCTTCGTGGAAGGCACTAAAACTGAGGTGTTCGATGAAGTTGCAACCCCCAATCTGTAATTGGTGAACCTTGGCTCCAAATTCCACAGGTTTATTCTCCTTACCTCTAACGATAGGATGCAAATAGGGTTTATACAAGCTCACGATCCGATCCGGAACGGACTTTTCTGGTTGACTAAAGTGGTAGCGTTGTTGTTGTAAAACACGTCGAATCGTTCGGATTCTTTCAAATATGGCGGGTTTTAGATCCTCAATAACCTTTGCCCCAAGATTGAGTAGTGACTGCAACTGTTTAAGCAATTTGGCTAGTAGATATATTAACGCCGAACGCCTACGGCGATCTTCCTTTCTAGATTTCTTGCGCTTCTTAGAAAAAGCTATCTGCTTGATTTTCTGTGCTTTATACTTTGAACGAGGGCGGCGTAAACGATGGCAATCACAAATACTTTCGATCTGCCCCTGAACCCATTCCACGCAATCCCATAGCAGTTTTACATCGGTCGGAAATTTGATGTAGCTCTCATAAACCGTGGCGTCTTGAAAGGATGCCTGGGTATGTTCCAAATCAGCTCCCCAGGCACTAACCAAACGATCTTGCAACTCGGAAATGTTCAGCCGAAGTCCAAAAAAACGACGCCAGCGACCAACGATGTCTTTGTCTTTGATTCCATAATGAACCTTTGGTGCTAAACCGCAGAACATCTGAAGATGCCAGTCGGTGTTTATACGACTAATCAACTTCGCATCACTAAGCTGCGTGAGATGTTTGAGAAACATCAAGCCAAGCCCGCCCTCCAAGCTAAAGATCGCTTTGGCTCCTTGTGGACAGGAACGAAACGCAGGTTTAAACGCTTCTGCCAACTCTCGGAAAGGTATTGTTGAGTGAAGTCTGCCCAAGTCACTATCCTTGAAGTTAAGGGAGAGTACATTCTCATAGGGCCCAGGTTCAAAAAGATGCAATTGCATAATTTTATTTTGTACTTTTGGTGATACAATATTTTTGTCGCCCCGAATTTAGCGCTTTTGTGCTTCTTTCGGGGCTTTTTCACCAAAAAATAATTGCCTAATTTGCTCAAAATGAGCAAATTAGGCAATCTCAGGGAGACCCTAAATATTCATGCTTAATGCCCTGGGTTGTACACCTAGTTGGCCAAAGACTCCTAGTTCCCCTTCACGATAGATGTAGACCTCAACTCATGGGTCGTGGTATTGATCAAGGACAGCAAATAAATGCCGGGGCTCAATTTCGACAGATCAATAAATTCAGCAGAAACCGTTGCGGAATAAACGTTCCTTCCCGTATAGTCGGTCACGTTGACCAGGAAAGCGTCTTGCCCTGTATTTTTCAGTTGAATAAAATCCGTAAAAGGATTTGGCGAAACAACTACCGAATAGTCTGAAAAATTAACCGTGCCCGACGGCTCTTGCATGACGTTGTTTTCGTACCACCACAGATTTCCATTATGTACTACAATATCCTCGTCTCCGTCGCTGTCCAGATCTCCGCTGGTGACAGAAAAACAAGGCGAGACACCACCGACCGCATGCGTTTCGAATTCGAGGGTCGTATTGGAAAGATTCTTGTGCCAGGTAATATCCGTACTGTTTTTGCCTAGCACAATATCCCTTCTGCCGTCGCCATTAAAGTCGCCCGTGTGGACACTTCTGATGATTGCACCGGGATTGATCAGGTTTTTTTGTGTAAAACTCAAGTTTCCCTGATTTATAAAAGCGTCGCAGGAAAAGGTTTTAATCGCGATAATATCCTTTTTACCATCATTGTTGATATCATCTATAAGCAGGCCTTCTATACTGCTATAGGTATTGTAAGCTACGTTAACCGACTCGAAATTATTGCCGCCGGTGTTTTTGTACAGCGCGATATGCAGATCCGTAAAATTATAAAAGCCCAATACGATATCTACATCGCCATCATTGTCCATATCAGCGATATCAAAGAACACCAGATCTATCGTGCTTGTGGTAATATTCTTGGTGGTAAAATGTTGCGTCCCATCATTTAGGTACAACCTTAATTTACTGGTAGCGGTATTAATCCCTACGATGTCAAGGTCTCCATCATTGTCGGTGTCCGCAACCTTCATTACATTGGAACCCGCCACGCCCAGGGAGTCTGCTGTGAAATTTGCAGCGCCGTCATTGTGCAACATAAAAAGATTGAGCGCAGTGCCTTTTGCCACAAGGACATCGAGGTCTGAATCCCCATCCAGGTCAGCGGCGGCAGGTAGTCCGACACTTTTGAAGGTCAGGCCAAGGTCTTTTTCGGAAAATGCAAGCGGCGAACTTCCGTCATTGACAAGCAGACCGATATACGAGGTGCCGGCAACTGAATGAATGCCCAACAGGTCCGTTTTATCGTCCCCGTTGAAGTCCCCGACAATCGGAGCGGCCAGTCCGAAATCCTGATAAGGGCTAAGAGTAAAATCCTGGCTCCGGAGTTGGAGTGCAGTAAAAAGTAAAATAAAGAGAAAAGTAGACTTCATGTGTAGTAGTTTTTGTTCAAAAGGGGGCAAAGATAACCGCGTGGTCAAGACCCTAACGGTTAAGGTGGGTATTGTTTCTGTTAAATTGCTTGAAACAGTTCTGGTCTGAAAAATCCGAATAGGGTTTAGAAAAAATGGGGAAAGTCCCGGTAAGAAAGCAAGTCAAACCCGGGTTGAAACCTCATAATACCCGCTGGCGCAAGGCTTCAGCTAGTTCTTTTGAATTCATATACATCTGTTTGATTTAATATTGCAACAGAAGTTTGCCAACATATAGATGCTCCCGGGTTTTCCATTGTATGATATAGGTTCCTTTCGGCAGGTTTTCTACCGATAGCCATACAGAATTGCCTTGCACGGGTATTGTGTACACCAGTTGGCCGGAAATATCAAATACCCCTAAAGTGCCTTGTTCCATTGATAAGTTGGCTGGAAGCTCGACCCTGATATTAATGCTTGCCGGATTGGGCGAAATAATTAAAGACCCGAGAATGGCAGGCGTATTGATATGAGCAGGCAAATCAATCGTTGTCTCAACCGTATTCGTTTGGACAGCCGTGTTGAAATCAAAATATATATAGGCTGTATTGTAGGTACGGGTGCCAACCGGAAGTTCTGAATCAGGCACAATACTGTATTTTATAAAGCCGTGACTTGCTGGCTCATTGGCGCTTGAATCTGGAAGTAAAATAGGGTCGAATATAAATTCAAGTATCCTGTTATTAATCAGCGAAAGCCTGTAAGAATGGCTTGCAGCAATAACTTGTAGAGAAGAAAGGTCAAGATTTTCAGCAATGGTATCCCGGATGATAACAAAAGAAGCCGGAAAATTGCCCGTATTTTGAAAACGAATGGTATATTCCAGTGGTTTGGCCGCATGAAGGTCCGTTGTCGTGTAATTTGCAGGTTCCACCGTTTTGTCATTCGGATCAAAAGAGCCCACTACTGCAGTGATCAGGGCGCTTCGATTGTTGGCCGGTTTTTCATCTCCGATTATTGGAAGTATTTCGGCCAGGAAGAATAGCTGCGTTCCAATTGGAGTGCTTGTATTCGTTTTTACCTGAATGGTAATGGCGCCTTCCTGAGCAGGTGAAATGTTTGCCAATGTCCAAATCAATGTATCGCCTACGATCAAATCTGGCGCAGGACTTACACTGAGCAATTGGATATCATTTCCCGGATAGACAAATCGGATGCTTGCATTATCTGCTGCACCCAGATTTTGCCAATTGATATAAAGATTGGTGGAAAATCCTGGCCGAAGCAGGTTATATAGCCCCATTCCAATGCAATAATTCCTGAAAAAAGGCGGCGTAAGCCTAAAGTCCAGCGAATCGGAAGGGACTGGATCAACCCGGAAAGAAGGGTGAAAGGTCCAGCCCGGCCATGGCGGTCTCGTTTGTAAAGTGTCCGGATCCAGATCGTCGTAAATGGTAAATTTACCTGAATTATCGGTGATGTCAAATCGAAAACCGCCCCGCTGAACGACCAGCCCTTTCAAGGGGCTATCGGTTGAATCCCTCAAGCCATTGCTGTTGTTGTCGCGCCAAATTTGGCCGCTATACGCATGCAAAGCCTGTTTTTCCACCTTGCGCCGAAATATAGCGCCCGTATTTTGAACAGCATACAGATGACCGTTTACATATTCAATGGCAACCACCGCGTTCAAATTTGGTTGCGCCAGGGTATCCATTGGAGGGAACAAAAGGCGAACAAACGGGTCGCCCGGTTCTTCGGCAAAATATATCTGGCCCGGGAACTGATTTACACCAAAAAAACCGGCTTCACTGGCCACAAAATCTTTGAACAGCAGTGATTGACCGGCAGTATCCACTTCAGGCCATTGAACCCAGGTTTGTCCTTCATTGGGAGAGTAATAAAGATTGTTCGAACGAACAAAAATTGCCGGTGGCAAGGCGTCGAACGGAGGGAAATCCTGATTAAAACTTCCGGGGATAGTCCCGCGTCGTGCCATTTGTCCCATCTTTGGATTTAAGCGGTAAAACTTCATATTGTCATCGTATGCGTACAGCACAGAGTCCAAAATGAGCAGTTTTTTGGAAAACCCGCTCTGCGCCACCGGCACAATCCCGGTCAGTTCCCAGTCCTGACCGGGACTGGGCGATCTGAAAATTTCCCGATTTCCACTAATAGCAAAAAGGGTGTCGTGTACCGCAAAAGTTCGGTATGAAATGTCCGTCGGTGCGGGACCGATATCCGCCCATTCCTGCAAATTATTGGGAGTGAACCAGAGCCGACCGGTATTATGACAAGCATAAAACCCACCGGGGCCTTTTCCAATCAAAGCAGCAGATAGTTTATGCGGCGTAATCCAATAGGGGGTGGTAGGTGGAAGGATCCCATTGCCATAAGTACCATAAGCCAATAAATGGTTTTCAAAATGCTGAAAACCGATCGGGTTTCCGCTTGGAATTCCCGTGTTGCATAAATTCCAGTCGTTTCCCGGTGCTTTGCGCATCAGTCCGGTGCCGGTATTGAGCAATTGAAATCCGTCCATGAACTTTAAGCCCAACGCCAACCCGTTAGGCGTTTCCGCGAATGTTTCCCAGGAAGCCGTTGCATTTGAATACCGGTAGATAAAATCCGGGTAAGTCAAAAACAGCTCCGTTGGGGTGGAGGTTATCGCCGGGATTAAATTTGCGATGGGCAATGCGCGATTGTATACCGTAGTGAGGTTTCCTTTGACAATAAAATTCAGGTTTTGATTCGGGACCGTATTTGGAATCGACCAGGCGGTATCGCCCTTAAAACAAATCTGAGTGCCATAAAAATCGGGCGGATAATTTACCCAGGTCTGGCCCTGATCGGGCGTCATCCTGATATTTCCCTGTAAAGGAGCGATCCAGAGTTCAGCGCCATCAGAAAAAAGGCGCATTTTGTAATCTGGTTCAATGGAATATACCTCGTTCAACTGGCCAGTATTCAGGTCGGCGCGGAATAATTTGCCATAGTGGGCCACAAAAAGGCTATCGCCGGCAACGGCTATTGTGCGTTCTGTGTCATCGCCGGAAAAGCCTGGAACGGTCAGGTTCCATACATTGCCTCCATTGTCGCTGCGCCAAACACCTCCATTGGCAACAACAAAAAGTGAATAAGTTGGCGTGAGGGCAAAAGATTGAACCGTTAAAAGCCCCTCGTTTGCCAATTTCAGCCTGTTCCAGGTCAGGCCATAATTGTCCGACCGAAATAACCCGCCACCCTGAAACAGCGCGAAAAGTTGACCCGGATCGGCAGTTTCCAACTGGAGCAAATTTCCCTGGCCATAGCCTGGCACCGACTCCCATTGGGCCTTGGAGACGCGAGGACACAAGCAAATAAAAATGAAAAGGAGCGGTAGACAGATTTTACTTTGCATTGGATATTCTTTAAAGAAAATTCAACACAAAAATAGGTGGAAACCAAGGGGGCGAGGGGGTGTGGTGCTATATTTAATTTTCTTTATCCGACGCAGGTGGTGTTCCACTTTTAGCACAAACTGAGCACTTTTGGCTTAAATGCTGATGCCCAGATGCCGCGGCAGGTGACGGTGGGAGGCGAAAAGGGAGACACCACGCGCAGCAAATTTTTTGATGCAATTAGATCTTCTCATTGTTCAACAAAAGCTTTCAACTCCTGATTCATCCGCTCGAACCCTTTAGGCGCCAACTTCATCATTGGCAATTGCTGCATGAGGAGGGAAAGAACGCCCCGATACTCCTCTCGATTGACCAAACGGGTTTTGCCATTGCCGAGGTCGCTCATTTCGAAAAAATGCTCACCGTCGAAGAGGCGAGGGATGCCGCCTGTGCGAGCAATCCATCCAAATACCGCCCGCTCCTGCCACT
>JBJXGO010000015.1:0-6056 GCA_046160345.1 Saprospiraceae bacterium | reverse complement strand
CGGCCAATAAGGCATGAATATGGCGGTCAAATTTCCCCTTTCTCCGCGTTGTTCGTCGGTTAAAATGTCCCACATTGCGCCCTCCTCATGCCTTGACAAAGAAAAAATTTGCCTCCCCAATTCATACCTTATTGGCCGGACGCGGCACTAGGCATAACCAAACCCTAAAATCCCGAAGGGATTGCATGTTTATAGCAATTGGCAGCATAAAAATTTTAATCCCGAAGGGATTATATGTCCTACGCAAAGATCTACGCCAAGCGTTTTTACATACAATCCCTTCGGGATTTTGAACATATCGTGGCGATTGTGCTATAAACATACAATCCCTTCGGGATTTTGAACAGATCATGGCGATTGTACTATAAACATACAATTCCTATGGGATTACTCTTTCATGCGGTTGAGACCTGAAGGTCATGTGAATACAGATCCCGCTTTTTTAATACCAAACGCCTACATTCGTTCCTTCATTTAAAGGCGTTAAAATTCACCTAGATCTTCCATCATTATCCATGACCAATACCCAGGAAATTGCCCTTATTCTCCGTTTTTTTGAACAAATCGGTATTGAAGCCGAATACGGGCCCGTTCCCGAGGCCACTTTTTTACCCGGTATATTTATTGATGCCGGTCGCTTGGTCATCGATATAGACAAGTTGAAATACCCCGGAGATTTGCTGCACGAAGCGGGCCATATCGCGATGGCCCCAAGCGCTCAACGCGCACTAATGCATGGCAATATTGAGGCAGATTCGCTTGTAGATACCATGGAATTGGGCGCAATTCTTTGGTCTTATGCTGCGCTGAAGTATTTGAATTTGCCTCCTGAGTTTGTCTTCCATCAGGAGGGTTACAAGGGCCAGGCGGATTGGTTGATTCGGCAGTTTGAAGAAGGGACGTTTATCGGACTGCCACTGCTTCAATGGATGGGATTGGCTTATGATGCTCAGAATGCGGCTAATATGAATGTAGAGCCATTCCCTTTTATGTTGAAATGGTTGCGAGATTAAGATACTAGAAGACACTTTTTATCATTCATTTCAGTCCTTCCCATTGAGCAAGAATGTCGCGGGCAGCATCATTATCCATCAAACGAAGGTGTTTTATTATCTGCGCTTTGGTCGCCGCATCGGGTCCCGTTTTTTGTTTTTCAAGTTCAAAATTGTACCCACAAGATCCAAACAGGCGGTCGGTCCAGTCATTGCGCTTCCCGTCTATCAACAAATGGATCCTGCGGGTGGTGCCCTCGTGTTTTACGCTGTGCAGTAGATTAAAATTTGCATACCAGCATTGTCCCGCCTTCATGTCCAGGCGGGTGTTGTCCACTACAAAAGATACCTGTTCATCAGTGGTGATCGGAATATGCAGTCGAAAGAAGCCGTTCTCGTAGCACAAGCCCCGGTCGCGGTGTTCTTTGATAATGCTGCCGGGCGCAAGGGCCAGCAGGCGTACCGTTTCTTTTTCAAATTGCAGGGAATCCAGTATTTCCTGAAAATAAGGGCATTGTACCAGCAGCGGGGTATCCTGAAATGTTTTGGTATTGACAGCATTAATATCCCTGGCATTCCCGCTGGCAGAGCGAAGCGCGATCCCTGTCCAGTCGCCCGCATAATCATTTTTGTTAAAATGCATGGCCCATTCCTGTGCCTCACAGGTGGCGAGGTCGGCAGCCAGTTTGGTTGTATCGAACTGGAAGGGGAGTGTGAAGAAGCGATTGTCCATATTGTTAGTTGCCAGGGGCCTTAATGGTATCCTTCAAGGCAATACGCCGAAGGCCTTGGCCGTACCTGGCTGTTATAAACTTCCTGCAATTGTTGCCGGAACGCACTTTCCGATTCCATAGACTCCCCGGGCTTTTGCGCTTTTGAATTAAGAGATTCCTCCCCTTGTTTTTGTGCGTAATACTGTTTGGCCAGATCCAATAAACGCGTACGCGTTTCTATCGTGGTGGCCGGATAAAGATCTTCGTTTTTAACCTGGCCGGTCGGTAAAAAAACAAAATACAATACCCTTCTCAAGGCATTGTGTTGCATGGAGCCGGAGGAATGTGCCAGCATCATATCGTGGATAAGTATATCACCGGCCTGCATGGGTATCTCGATGGATGGCTCGGTCTTCAACTGACAAATATCCCGGCCACTGATATGGCTGCCTGGCACTACGCGCAGTGCGCCATCGCCAGAAGCAGCGTCATCAAGATAAATTCCCATCGAGAAAGGGACTCCTGTACGCTTATGCAACATATCCTGATGCCAGCTCACCGTTCCATGATGATCTCCCAGCATTTTGACCACCACAAAATCCTGCATGGGGAAAAAATCGGGCCCGCAAATAGATGTGGCGATATCCTGGATCAGGGGAGCGCCCAGTAATTCCAGGGCACAAAGGTTGCCTTTGTTGCCGATGTTTTCCAAACCGGAAATATACCGGATGTTGTCAAGATAATGAGCGGGGCAATCGGGATCATCCTCTTGAATTATCAACGCTGCGGTCAATTGTTGTAAACGCTCCAGGTAAGAGGAAGGAATAGCCTGTCGAAGGGCAAAATACCCATCCGATGCAAAGGCTTTTAACATTGCCGGGGAAATAAGCGTTTTCATGAGGGGGTTAAGCCGCTATGGGTTGTTTTACCCGAAACCCTGGTGGGTCGTTCAGATAATACTGTAATTCGACCCTCTCCGGCGGTGCTTGCATTCGCTCAAAGTGGAGTAACTCACACGGCAAGGTAAGATGCGATTCATAGGGGGATATGATAACATTTCCGTACACCTGTATTTCTGTGAACAAGCAAAAGTGCGGGTATCGGGCGGACTCTTTAGGAGATATTTGTATCTCAACGGGTGCAAACCACGGATTGTCAGGAACCCCATCCGGACTCCGGTTGTCCAGGGTAAAAACTGCTTTTTTTAGCAAATAAGCGGGTTCATGGGTTTCGTCTGGGCGAAGCATCTTCGCCATCCTTATTTTTTTATTCAACAGACCTGCCCAAACCTGAACTTGCGCCGGGATGAGGATGCCGCCAGGCTGAATCTGGGGAACAAGGTTCAGGGTAATGGCTACCTGCGGTTCGTTGCGCAGGCCGTTTTGCATGGTTTCGCTGAGCAGCACGTGCGCCCGTCGCGCCGGGTCACATTGGTACTGCATTGCATCTCCCTGCACAATATCCTGAATATAAGCGTCTATCTGAAAAGCCTCGATCACCTTATGAAGCATCCGGACGCTCTCCGGCTGGATTTCCAATAGTGTAAACTGAACTTCATCGGGTGAAAACAGCGCAGTCATCGGGAGGGCCAGCGTAGCAAATGGGCCAGTACCTGCATATAACACCTGGATGGTGGTATCCGGGAATTTTTGCTGCGCCGCCCGGATACCGAGATAAAGTCCGTGGACAAATTTTTTAGTACGCAACAAGTCTTTCACGCACATGGCAGCCCAATAAGGCCCGATGCATTTGCCGGATGGGAGTATCAAATGTTCCCGATGAACATCGTTCCCGGGTTCTATTCCGGTAATATCCATCAAAAGCTCGAAGAACTGCTTTATAGCACCGTTAATGGCAAGAAACTCAGTATCAGCCCCCAGCAAAGTCCGGGCGATTTCGGACATTACATACTTGTTGTCCAAATACTGCTGAGCTTTCATGCCTGACATTCTCAAGCGCTGAGGCCATGCTTGCTGGAAAAGGTTTCGCTGAAGACCGTTCCTTCGCGGCCAGTGACCGTACAGGTAGTTTGCGCTTTTCCACCTGTAAGAATGGTTTTAACGGCAACCATTCCATCCTGAGTTTTGTAGGCCAATGCACCTTGATTTTTCAGCCGTATTTCACTGGGGAACAGCAGGTTTTGCAGTGCAGCCGGTGTATGCTCCGCGAGTGCCAGGCTTGCCCTTGAAAGTGCTTCCAACTGAAACCCAGACAGCGTTTTGACCAAATGCCAGTTGCCTTCCTGATCACGCCGCATTACTGGCAATGCCAAATCGGTGGCGCCAGAGCTTGTGTGCCGGAATACAAGTGGATAAAAGCACCAGGATTCCTTTTCACCAAAAAAATAAAAAGTGTCGTTTTCGCTCCGGTAGCCGAGTGGTGCAAATTGATCTTGGGTGGTCTGCACCAATTTTGCAATAGATTCGGGAGAAAACCGGGCTTTGGACTGCCGTTTGCCAGCCAAAGCATCACCTAATTGGCGCAGCCAATGGGCTGCGGAAGCGCTTTGGAAACCAAGTCCTGAGGCAAAAAGCCCTGAAGGTAATATTCCCAGACCAATAGCGCTCAGGGCAGTGTTGCGAACAAAATTTCTTCTTTTCATGAGTGGTGATTATTAACAAAAAATCCAACCCCTAATTCCGGGATGGGAAAACACCTTGGGTGCAAATTACAAAATTGACAACTTGTACTGGTTGCACCAGATTGAAGGCTTGGCCTGATCCGGCATTTTGGATATTCAGGCTGCCGGTAGCAAGCGCGCCATTTGCAGCCGCAGGCGCGGCATACAAATCCGGGCCCACATTGGACGGGAGATTGCCGACCGCTTGATCCGTGCTTGCATTAAGGGTGCTTGCCGAAACACTTACCGTAGGAGCATGGGCATGAGCCGGGAGGTTGTTTGTCGTGAGTGTCCTCGTTTCATTGCCCAATTGTTCCCCGAGGGAGATATCGGAAAGCCCTGGACCCTGCCCCTCCCCAATGGGCACCCGTGATCTCAGATCGGGCAATGCAAAAGTTGTTTGCCCATTGCCACCGTAAGTAGTGCCAAGCAGGGCGAATAAGGCAGTATTTTGAGCTATTGCTATTATTTGCCCGTTGCAAAGCGCCCAGGAATTGGGTGCGAAATTGCCGGCAAACATGAATATCGTGGCCATTGTTCCTTCCATGACAATATAATAATTGAGTTATTGGACTTTGGATGTCAATGTGCCAAACATTCAACATCCAGAGAAATTTAATTTCTGCTTGGAAAAATCCCTTGCAAAGCAATGATAAAAGTGACAGCCAAATAGGGCTGCTGGATTCCCAATGGTTGTGAGCCTCCCGTGGCAGCGAGTGTAGCGGAAGCACCTCCTACGGAACCATTGGCCTGGGCCGCTGTAGCAAAATGCGAGGCTCCTCCTGTTGCGTATATCATACCACCGGGTTCATCGCCATTGGCGGCATTTGAAGTGCTGGCGAGGGTTAAGGTACTGGTATGCGCATGCGCTGGCAGATTGCCTGTAGTCAAGGTGACAGATACAGATCCGGTTTTCTCGCCGAGAGTCCGGTTAGAAAGCCCAGGGCCCTGACCCGCATGCATGGGAGAACGCCCCCTAAAATCGGGCAGTGCAAAATTTGTTTGCCCATTTCCGCCATAAGTAGTGCCCAGGATGGAAAAAAGTGCCTGGTTTTGATTTATTTGCAGTAGTTGACCGTTACAGAGTGCCCAGCCTTGCGGGGCAAAATCTGCGGCAAACATCGTAATTACGCCGAGTGCGGGATCCATAATAGAATAGTTTCAATTGAATGATGAAATGAAAAGCATCCTGTCAAATTAATTGCGCGAGGGGAAAATACCTTCCAGCGCAATCACGAAATTCAAGCCCAATGCTGGCATACCCAGGCTTACGGGGGTTGCCCCACCCGCATTTTGCACGGTGGCGCTTACGCCTCCCAAGGCGCTATTGGCAGAAGCCAGCGGCGCGTAAAAATTTGTACTGGTTGCAGCAGGCACGTTTCCGTTTGGGTTGTTGGAGGAAGCGTTGGCCGTACTGGCAGGAACGGTGGGCGCGGCCGTATGCGTGTGGGAAGCCATCGTATTGGTTGTGATCGTGACCGATTCGGCCCCTGATGCTTCCCCGAGGCCATAATCGGGCAATCCTGGGCCTTGCCCTTCTCCTATGGGAATGCGGCCCCTGAAATCAGGCAAGCCAAAAGTTGTTATCCCATCACCACCGTAAATAGTGCCGATCAAGGCAAATAAGGCGGTATTGTCATCTATTGACAACAACTGCCCATGGCAAAACGCCCAGTTCAAGGGTGCGAAAGTACCAGCAAAAAGTGTGATCTGTGCCATAAAAAAACCTTC
>JBJXGO010000014.1:0-2962 GCA_046160345.1 Saprospiraceae bacterium | reverse complement strand
TACCAATCAAAACCAAGTTTGGTAATATCGTTGTCTCTTACTTGAAAAATCCAGGCTGAAGTAGTGTGGTAGTTGAGTATTTTTTGATAGTACTCAATGCCATCATTGAGCATGGTCCGGAATTTTTCCTTGTCCAGTTTTGATTTTTCCAGCCATTCTTCTAGTTTTTGCCGCATCAATTGCGGAGTAGCTGCCGGTATCTCGAAATGCTTTTTGATATTGTCCTGAATATGCGTCACGCATTGCGCCAGAAAACCAGCTGTCAGATGGTCGGCATTGTATTTTTCCTGATAGAAACGAGTCATTTCTGATTGGAATGCCGGAATGAATTTTTCTGCTTTTTGACTTAGAGACAAGGCTGCTTGTGCATCTGTTTTAGTTGAATCGGTACTCGTTTTGTTGGATTTGGATTGCGTCGAGTCCACAGATTTAGCAAAGCGGTCAAGTATGGCTTGAAAACTCGCCCTACCCTCTTTGTTTCGGTCTTCAAAATCTATATGCAGTATCAGATTATCCCGATAAGGATTCGTCCCGGTTACCCGTACCCGAACCCCGTTGTCCACTTGCGGATGAAACCCTCGTAATGAATTGAGCCGATGGGCGCATTTGAATTGGATCTTACAAGTATCGCAGGCGGTTTGGGGAATTTTTTTGCATTTTTTGCAGATACATTCCTCCAAATCGCAAGTGGGGACAAGGCACTGGGCAGCATAGTCAAAAACCAGTTCCTGGGTACCCGGACAGCAAACTTCAGACTCAGTAGTCTCGAATATTGCAGCGCGTTTCAGATATTCCAGCTCCTGCTCGTAATTGGGGACGAACAGATTGCCTGATTCGGAAGGCTTTTCATTGTCCTTCGGTTTTTCCTCAACCAGCTTGCCAGCATTGCAAAGGACAAATTGAGTCTTTTTGAAGGTACAATTCCCGACAGGTTTGACCAATTCCATACTTGGCAATTTATCCGGTGGCTTGATTTTCAACACGAGGCTGTTCGTCGAAGCGTTTTTTATGAGGATGGAGTCTTTGGCCGTTGTAAATTCAAAATCATAGACGGTCAATCCTGGAGTTACAAGAAGTGATTCATTTCCGAAACGTATCGTAAAATTACAAGTTGAATTGTTCGCAATTTTAAACTTCAGTTTGGTAGAGTCCCGGCTCCAGCATACATCATTTGTATCGATGTTGAAAACAAAACTCGAATCTGTTTGAGCAGCAATGTTTGACCAGGAAATTAGAATGATAGAACAGGTTAGCAGGATACAATGAATACAAAGGGAATTTTTCATAAAGCAAGTATTTTAATTATTAAAGAGTAGGGTGTGGGTAAAGGCTTACGCCATAATTGTCTTCTATTGTTTTGATTTTCATGGCGTAGGTGAGTTTATCGCTGGAACCAACCACCATACCCAGTGCAGTATTACCAATAAGCACTGCAGAGCCAGAATCCCCTCCAACGGTTACAGATCTTAAATCTTCCGGCCTGGAGGATTCACCCAATCGGATGGAGAAAAAATCCATAAAAGTCTTTTTTGACCCATCCTCGTAGTGCACCTCCACCTCGGTTTTCCAATCGTGAATGTATCCAGCCTTCTTTTCCCCGTTGGCCAGAATACTTACCGGGACTCCAGCATAATCCTGATTTATAAGGGCAGAAGCCTTTACCAAAGGCAGGCTATCCACCGCTACCTTTTCGAGGGATTCCAGCTTCGCGAACGCCACGTCCAAAATATCTGACCGGCCACCTTTTCGGAGCATAGTCTTTTCCGAGCAGTTAGAATCTGCCTGCAAATGGCAGATAACATCTGGAGGAAACGATGAGTAGATGTTCCAGTCGTGGCCCGCCATTTTTACCACATGATAGCAGGTGGATGCAAAAAAGGTCGTTAGATCAAATTTGTCCTGAAACACAAAACCCATGGTCCCATATTTGTCCTTGGCATTTTCGTTGGCAATCTTGCCCCCCACGCGTGCGGCCTGCGCACTTACACGGCTTGATACAATTTTCTCGATGCGTATGGTTCGGACAAACCCGGAGCCATCTTCCCATTGGATTTCATTGGGTAGATTGGCTCCTGCACTGCCCTCCACATAATACACCCTCAATGTTGGTTCCTCATCCTCGGTGGTCCCGATGCCAACCGCTACCACTCCCTGGGTCGCCATCAGTTCTTTTTTCTTGTCGGCCAGAACCCGGCGAGCGATCTGTACGGAACTGATAGCCATCATTTGACTGATTTCCTCCGGACTGCTTGCCTGCATCGCTTCACCGCTCTTGAGTACCCTTTGCGCATTTTTGTACAAAAAGAGGATGTCCAGCAGGTCATGCCAGAATTTTGAGCCAAAACTGAGGAAGAAGGCAAACAATGGGACGGCAGCAATTCTTTTTTCGTATAGATAACAGACCCATTCTGGCTGTTTGCTATCGTGCTGTGCCGGTATAACATACGCTTTAAAAAACAAAAACGTAGTAATCAATCCGGCCACCAGGCTAAGGGCCAGGATTTTTCTTTCCCGAATCTTTTCTTTGGCGGGAAATTTTTCCTTGACGTCAAGGTTTCCAAAGATCTTGGCAGGCAGGTAAAGTTTGAGGAAATTGCTAATGCGCTCACTTACCTGACTGAGCACAAAGAGCGCGATAACGAAGGGGAGGATTTTCTCTAGCATAATGGATAGAATTTGAAGGTTGCTTTCCTAAATATTCGCGGCTCGAAATAATAAAACATCACCAGCGCATTCTCCAGCAAGCCAACGATCCCGCCTGCTTCTTCGTCATAAAAAATTTTATGTCAGTTTTTTTTCTTAATCCTTTGATTGTAAAGCCGTTTCCTGATTTGGTCATGCTGCATTCAAGTTTGATCTTACCTCCTTCTTGTTTTCGTCCCTAAAGTATAGGTGCTTCATTTTTTACGATATTGGAATGAGTGAATGTCGAAGTGTCCTATGGTGACTATAAAGGGAGAAA
>JBJXGO010000013.1:0-9415 GCA_046160345.1 Saprospiraceae bacterium | reverse complement strand
GTGCCGAAGGGCATCCAAATAAGCACGAAAGGGGGACGGCATGATTAACGGAATTTTTCACAATGTCCTCCTTTTGTTTTGTTTCTATAGGGCAATGACGCCTTAACTTAATGGGAATGAACAATCGAGATGCGAAAAGACTTATATGGAATAAAGACGCATTTAGAAAAGTCTGACTTCCAAAGACATATTGACAAGGCAAAGTAGTGGCGGAATCCATTTCAACTGGCAAATCCATAAGACTGTTGCCCAAGTTCGTATCTTTGCACTAAAAGTATTGCAATGAAATTTGTAGATGTAAAAAACGACGTTGCTTTCCGCAAGATATTTGGCAACGAGAACAAAAAGGTTATTTTAATTTCGTTTCTCAATGCCGTATTAGGCTTGGAAGATAAAAACCGGGTAAAGGACGTAACCTTGCTCAACCCTTTCCAACTTCCCCGTATCGCGGGCGAGAAGTCCTCAATCATTGATGTCAGGGCTACCGACGAAAAAGGTTTGACTTTCATCGTCGAGATGCAGGTAGCCGAACCAGCGGGGTTCGACAAAAGAGTGCTATATTATACCAGTAAAGACTATGCTGGACAAATCAATAGTGGAGAAGATTATCCGCTACTGCGTCCTGTATTCTTCATTGGTGTATTGGATTTCAATTACTTTTCGGGGAAGAACTACTTATCTTCTCATTTGATAGTTGATGAAGAAACAAGAGAGTGTACGTTCAAAGATATGAAATTCAGATTCATTGAGCTAAAAAAATTCAATAAAAAAGGCCACGAACTTAAAAGTATCATTGACAAATGGACTTTCTTTATCAAAAACGCTGATGAGTTAGAAGTTATCCCTTCTGATGTTGATGACGAAGGACTGAAAGAGGCATATGAAGAAGCTGCACAGCACAATTGGACTAAGGAGGCATATGACGCTTATATCTATTCTGGTATCAGAGAGCAAGATGACCGAGGAAGGATTGAAATGGCTGAGCAAAAACGTGTGGAGCGAGTTGTCATCCAAATGCACAAAAACAATATACCATTGGGTATAATTGCTAATTCAGTTGAATTATCCGAACAAGACGTGCAAAAAATACTTGACAATCAATGAATTATATAGAAACCCGAGAACTCTGCATGGTCTCACATAGCCGACTAAGCGCGGCCACGTAGCCCATGCTCACGTTGTGCGCAAGAATAAACAAAATAATCGGCTCAAAAAACAAAATAATCGGCTCAAATCGGCTCAAATTTGATAAGAGGTTTTTAACTTTGCTCCTATGAAAGCAAAAGTTTACCATTTTGATCTAAAATTGAGTTGGAAGATATTGAGCGTAATAAGCCGGATTGACCGGTTTGATGCCTCATGGGCTTCGATTGAGCGCTTGGAAGGAAAAAGCCTTAGACAACTCAAAACTATTGCAACTATTCAGAGCGTAGGAGCTTCTACTCGGATAGAGGGATCAAAGATGAGCGACGAAGAAGTGGAGGCACTGTTGAGCAATATTGGCATGAGTAAAATTGAGGACAGAGATGCTCAAGAAGTTGTCGGATACTTCAACGTCTTGGATTTGATTAGCGACTCTTTTTTGGAGACTGATGTGACTGAGAGTAATATAAAAAATCTGCACAACCAATTGCTGAAGTATAGTGCAAAAGATGATTGGCATAGGGGAGATTACAAACAACACGTCAACGCAGTTGAGGCGAATTTCCCCGATGGCACGAAAAAAATAATATTTAGGACAACTGTGCCAGGGTTTCCTACTGATGACGCGATGAGAGAAGTCGTAGCGTGGTACAGACAAGAAAAAGAAGTTCATCCACTGATAGCGTGTGCCTCGTTGGTTTATGAGTTTCTAAGTATTCACCCGTTTCAGGACGGCAACGGGCGGTTGAGCCGCCTACTGACAACATTGCTTCTCCTAAGAAGTGGCTATAAATGGATTGAATATGTAAGTTTTGAAAATGAGATTGAAAACAGAAAAAAGGACTATTACATTAGTTTAAGAAGTTGTCAAGCGCAAAGGCCCAATGAAGATATAACGGAATGGATAGAATTCTTCCTTGAATCATTGTCGAATATTCAGTATAAATTACAGAAGAAACTAGAGCTGACGGGACAAGACAGTACGCTTTCGCCAAAAGAAAAAATGGTGCTCACCTACATCGTAAACAATCCAGGATGTAAAACAGGCGAAATTGCCAGGAAATTGAACATTCCCAAGCCTACGGTAAAGCGGGTTGTATCTGATTTAATTTCAAAGCGCCTGATTTTAAAATTCGGGCAAGGTGCTGGGACAAATTACCGCGCCGAAGGATAATAATAATGCACTCAACTACAGCATCAACCCCATTAAGTTAAGCACCTGTTCATACTCCTCAACGACCTCCGAGCGCCTGAGCCGAGCCAAGTGCCGACAGCGCAGCAACAATGACCTCAACCAATCAGAAATATGATCTTGTCCGGAAACTCCCATAAGAACAATTGTCCGGTCAAATCCATATCCCAATTTTCACGGACATTGTATTAAATACCAGCAGTGAACATTGGGGTTGTGCAAAAAGAACTTACATGGATCTTTTTTCAAAACATTATTTTGAATTTTAGCAAGTCGAATCCTATAAGGTTTTGAAAATCTTATAGAATTTTATAAGAATCAAAATATAATTCTGCGGCAAATTTCCAACATGGACTTTTTGCACAACCCCAAAACCGTTAGAGAATAAGTTCTTCCGACTTGCTGTTGGAGATATTTCGTATATTCCAAAGCACATATACCACTATCACACTTATAATAGCTGCAAAAAAACACCAGACTGAAATCACGTAATGAGGATACAGGGATTTAGCCACCCAGAATGAGGCCAGAATAGGCACCCAACCAACCACATACGGGAAACACTGGAAATAAAAATTGGAACAACCGTTACCAGTCCATATACCACTACCGCCAGCGTTGTGAAGGCCAATGAAGCATCCATATGATACTGAATATGATGATCCGATATTCGCGCAATGAAAGAATATGCTTTCAATGCATAGAGCGCGTGCATTGAAAACAACACCCCTATGCCCAACAGGCTAAATAAAATTCGCCTTCGCCATCGGTCTTTTTCCAGCATTACCATGGCAAAGGGGCTATATAGATTGTTTAATTGATGTGTGCCTGCCCATACTCCGGCAATTTCCGGGATGCCGGACGGCCAAAATAATTGCGCACCCAAGCCTCCATTTGGTGCTCGGTCATTTGATCAGCGGTTTCAACACCCATTAAAAGCGGTGCATTGTGCTGACTTTCAATCAGTTTTTTCAACCCATGTTTGGCTTCGGATGGGCCAAAAATGACCAATTCGTCCGTCGTTGGATGGATGTGCTTGAGGATATCCGCGAAATAATGCTTCTCCTCATGATGAAGGCGTTCTTGTACACTTTTCTGGTTGTTTCCGCCATGTGGGCCCCAATGAGTTTCCATGCGCGTATTTTCGGTGGCAGTATGCTCTTCGACACCTGACGAAATATGCTCAACAACGATTTCGCCATCTTGAACGACCGGAAGATTGATGACCCACGCATTGCGGAGGTCGAGCCAAATTCCTGTTTGCTTTTTCATATTGTGATAGTTATATTGACTTCAAGAGTCCGTCCGATTATTACATGCCGAACTGATAAAAGTCAAGTGCGCCAATGATTCGCCTCATCCAGCAGGCGTACTATATTGTGGACTTTCGGCCAACAATTGTCTTTGAAACTATTTCTATGGAATTTGATAAAAACCCACCCTTGCTGCCTATCCAACAAGCGGAAGCACTCGCTGCGGCTACCCAGTATTTTGAAGGCGACACCCTTGCGGCTACCGTTTGGATGAACAAATATGCTTTGAAAGATTCCGCCGGAAACCTGTTCGAACGCACACCGGTAGATATGCACCATCGCATTGCTTCTGAACTCGTCCGCATTGAAAAAAATTATCCAAACCCCTTATCGGAGGAAGATATCTTTTTGGCAATCAAGGACTTCCGCTACCTCGTTCCGCAGGGCAGCCCTATGGCGGGAATTGGTAACGATCTCCAAATTGTGTCGCTTTCCAATTGTTTTGTGATCGGCGTAGAAGGCGATTCTTATGGTGCACTTATGCGGCTCGACGAGGAGCAGGTGCAACTGATGAAACGCCGGGGCGGGGTGGGGCACGATCTTTCGCAGTTGCGCCCCGGCGGATCGCCAGTGCTGAATACGGCTGTGACAAGTTCGGGCATTATGCCGTTTATGGAACGTTTTTCCAACTCAACCCGGGAAGTTGCGCAGGATGGACGGCGTGGCGCACTCATGCTCACCCTTTCGGTTCGGCACCCGGACATTGCCCATTTTGTAGACGCCAAACTTGACACCACCAAAATAACCGGTGCGAACGTCAGCATCCGCCTTGACGATGCATTTATGCAGGCACTGGAATCGGGTAAACCATACCAATTGCGTTTCCCGGTGGATGCTGAAAATCCGCGTGCAACGAAAGACATTGATGCAAGCTGGCTCTGGAAAAAAATCGTGCACAATGCCTGGCGAAGTGCTGAACCTGGCGTGATTTTTTGGGACACGGTGCTGCGCGAATCGGTGCCGGATTGTTATGCGGATCTTGGGTTTAAGACGGTTTCTACTAACCCTTGCGGCGAAATTCCGCTTTGCGGAAATGATTCGTGCCGGCTCCTGGCCATCAATTTGTTCTCCTTTGTGGACAAACCTTTTGCTCCTGAAGCGAAGTTCAATTTTGAGAATTTTGCAAAATATGCCCGCATCGCCCAGCGCCTCATGGACGATATCATCGACCTGGAACTGGAAAAAATCGAGGCTATTCTGGAAAAGATCAAACGCGATCCTGAAAGCGATGACATCAAAAAAACAGAACAAAACCTCTGGATAAAAATCCGTGAAAAATGCCAGCAAGGTCGCCGGACAGGCATTGGCATTACCGGAGAAGGCGATATGCTCGCAGCACTCGGTTTGCGGTATGGCTCCCCGGAGTCCATTGATTTTTGTGAAAACTTGCACCGAACCCTGGCGCTTGAAACGTACCGAGGCTCGGTGGAATTGGCTGGCGAACGCGGGGCTTTCCCGATTTACGACGCCAAACGGGAAGAGAAAAATCCGTTCATCCAGCGTCTTCGGGATGCAGACCCTGCACTGTATGAAAACATGAAAAAGCATGGCCGCCGCAACATCGCCCTGCTCACCATCGCTCCAACGGGTACGACCAGCCTCATGACCCGGACCAGCAGCGGCTTGGAACCCGTTTTCCGAATCGCATACAAACGCCGTAGGAAGGTGAACCCCACTGACCAAAACCCCAAAGTGACTTTTGTGGACGAAACGGGCGACAAATGGGAAGATTACCATGTATTTCACCATGCCTTCAAACTTTGGATGAAGCAAAATGGCTATGATCCAGCACAGGCAGAATACATGCAACCTGAAGAACTACAGCAACTTATCGAAAGATCGCCCTGGTTCCGCGCTACTGCCGAGGATGTGGATTGGCTGGCCAAAGTCCAACTTCAAGGCCGCGTTCAAAAATGGGTGGACCATAGCATCAGCGTCACGGTGAACTTGCCGGAAAACGCTGCCGAGGAATTGATTGACCAGATTTACCGCACTGGTTGGCAGTATGGCTGCAAAGGCATGACGGTGTATCGGGAAGGTTCGCGCAGTGGTGTTTTGATCAGTGAAAACGCGGAAAAAAAGACGCAATTCCTGGAAACGGTGCCGCCCAAACGACCTGAAATCCTGGATGCCCTGGTGTTCCATTTCATGAACAGCGACGAAAAATGGGTAGCCGTAGTGGGCGTTTATGAAAACAAACCGTACGAGATCTTCACGGGACGAGCGGTTGATTCGTTTTCCATTTTGAGCAAAATCAAGGAAGGCAGGGTATTGAAAACCAAGGACCAATCCGGCCGCAGCCGATATGATTTTCAGTACCTTGATGCGGACGGTTACAAAGTGACGATCGAAGGACTTTCCCGAACCTTCAACAAGGAATACTGGAACTACGCCAAACTCATTTCAGGCGTTCTGCGCCACGGCATGCCGCTGCAATATGTGGTCGATGTGGTCGAAAACCTGCACCTCGATTCAGACTCGCTCAACACCTGGAAAAATGGCGTGCTCCGGGCCTTGCGGAAATTTATCGCCGACGGCACGGTGCCAATGCACAACACTTGTCCAGCCTGCAAAACAGCCTCGCTGGTCTATCAGGAAGGCTGTTTGCATTGCAAGAATTGTGGGCATTCGGAGTGTTCATAAATGTTAAACAAATAATATAACAATATGAAAATCAACAAAGAATGGCATGAGAAAAACAAGATGCCCAAAAGTGCCACTTTCGAACAACGTGTAAAGTGGCACCTTGAGCATCTGAAAAATTGTTCTTGTCGAAGGGAAATCCCTAAAAAATTGGCTGGAGAAATGAAGCGTAGGAAGATGCCAATGGTCTAGTATCTACACTAATCTTAAAAAGAGTTCTTTTGTACCTGTCAACAAAGCAATTTATCATTTGTGATGACTTTTAGGCAGCAGATATCCCTCGAAATGTTTTTTAATTCAGGATAACTTTTTTATATGTAATTACCTGATAGTGTCCGGTTATAAGTCGAAGAGAATCAATTGATTAGGATTATCGTGGTCAGTGTTTTTGTAGGGCGTGTTCGTAAGTAATTGATTTACAGGTGTTTTGTCAAATGGAGACACGCTAAAAATTTGTAGCATTTCGTTCATGCTGATAGAGATTTCGAGTTCTTTTTTGAGGATAGCTTCCAAAACATAAGTACAAACCGCCACCCAGATTTGGGTTTTGACAGCCTTGGCACTTTCTCCCCAAAACACCTTGATTTTGAGATGTTGCTTGATCCATTTGAAAAACAACTCAATCTGCCACCGATACCTGTACAATAGCGTAATTTGAAGTGCATCTACTTCAAAGTTATTCGTCAGGAACACAAACGTTCTGTTTTGTTCTTTGTCATAATACTTGATTCGACGCAAATATTGAGGGTATTCGGTCGAGGCATAGAAGTTTTTAAGCCGGATAATTTGGTCGCATCTCAAACCAGTTGTCTTATCAATGGCGTTTGAGTACACACGAACAAAAGCCAAATTCTTTTTTGCTCGTGTGACAAAGAATGCGCCCATCTGGTGAATTCGATGCAAACGCAGCCAATCCAGATAGCCTCTGTCCATCACATAAAATGCACCGCTCTCAAACTCCAAGATATCCAACACGTTCACGTCATGGCACAAGCCATCTGTTATATGGATAAAACACGGGATTTGACAGCGGACATCAAATAACGTATGCAGTTTTACAGCCGCTTTATGCTTGCGAAATTTGGCCCACCAAAAAACCTCTAAACACAAATCAATCGTCGTGGAATCCAACGCATAGACAGTATTATCCAGTTCTATCTCCTCCAAAACCACCCCAGCGTACAAAACCCGCGCTCTTTGAATCAGAATTTGGGCAAAGTCAGCATAAATACGCCAGTCGCGTTGTTCATTGGCATCGGCCAGTGTAGTGCGGCTAACGCCATGACTCAAACCAAGATGGTACAACTTACTCTCATGGGCTTGAAGGCAAATGATAATGTCCCGTAGACTTTCCCGATGGGTCAATTGTCCAAAACTCAAATATAAAAACTGATGCCAGCATATAAACTGCCGAACACGAAAATCACCTTTGTATCGCGTAACACACCTGCGAAAATCATTCGGGTCAATCAGGCTCATCAACTGGGCAAAAACATATTTTCCTCGATTCATGCCCGAATATGGAGCGGAAAAATCGATTCAAATCGTTTAAACTCAAAAACCGCTATAAAAAACTGACTATCAATGAACTACAACGAAATCAAAATTGCTTAACCGGACACTACTGATTTTTTTTATGTCATGAATGAATTGTTCAAAGGGTTGACAATAACTTGTTTTGCTTTTGGTGTTTACGCCACCATTTTCAAAACCTTGCTTATTCAAGGCGGGTTTATGTTATTTTTCTCAATTATTTTCTGGGAAAGAGCACATTATTTCGTAAAACGATTTTTGTTTGATGTGCCTAAAATGGTCAACGCAATACAAGAACAAAATAAAAAATGATTTAAATGGCAATACCAATCAGAGTTTTGTTCCGACCTGAATTTTGCACCGCCTTCTTGTTGATTGATGATAAACATATTGATTTGGATGTGAAAAGAGTTCAGGCAGAAAGGCTTGGGTTGTATGAAAAAGAAGAATTCCATATCACCATCATCGGTACAGAAACTGGAGAAGAAATACTACAACAATTAGACGGCTTGCAAGAGGAGGCGAAAATGCTTGGGTTGGGAAAGTTGCAATTTCTTTGCACCGCCTTTCAATGGAAGGTTAAATTATTGAATGAGTATTACTATATTAAAAAATTTTACAGCGAAAATAAAGAATTGGAATCAATAACTAATAAATTAGAAAAAAGGGAGACTATAATACAAATGGCGAGGATTGAAAATTTTACAACTTTTTTCAAAAATCTGAATCAATTGTTTGACACAAAATTTGAAACATCGATACCCCACGTAACTCTATTTGCAAATAGTAATATTGAAGCGAAGCGATTGAGAGGAATTGGCATTTATTCAAAAAAACAATTTTTGAAACTTGCGCCAGTAAGACTATAATAAATCATCGAACAACGGCTCAACCCCATTAACTTAAGGCGAGTAAAAACCAAAGCCCGAATTACCAGAATCCGAATCATAGCGGATTTTCGGTCATAAAAAGGATTGTTCTCGGTCGGCAAATGGTATCCACTAAAATCAAGGAAATATGGCTGTAAAAAAATCTTCGCAATCGAATTCCAATGTTTATTTCCTGGCAACGACGAGTGTTCTCAAGCCCTTTGTCGTGCCTGGCATTGCCACTGCATATATAGTCAAAAAGGACAATTTCCCTGTAATCACTGATGCAACTTGCTATGTGCTGGAAATGTGGAAAGAATCAATGCGGATTACCCATTGGCACCCCAATTCTTCTGAGCTAGGCTACGTGATCGCTGGGGAAATTCAAATTATTCTTTGGCGGTCTCCAGGTGAGACGGCAGTCTTTACGATTGGCGGAGTTTAGGTTTGAAGGCCAATGTCGAGAATGACGGCGACAAACTGACTGCGAAAAAGTGGGTTCAGTTAGGCCGTGCCTGGTGTTTTGGGGCTACGGTATGCACGGTTGATAATCAATCAATAACCGCTATTTCATGCTGTCAACTTTTGTAATCGAGCTTTGGCTGAGTTGTCTTCCTGACGGGATCTGTCCGCATCAAGTGCGCTTTGCCCGAGTATTTGCCCTACCGAGCACTCAAAATGGCAAATACTCGGGCAACGCGCACTTGATGCGGACAGATCCC
>JBJXGO010000012.1:0-24463 GCA_046160345.1 Saprospiraceae bacterium | reverse complement strand
GGGCGGCAACAAAGCAACAGCCGTGCCTTGAAAATACCACCACCATGGTTCGGTGCCAAATTTTGCTTCACTGTGCAAAATATTGGTTGAGAAATAGTTGCAAGGTGCGCAGGTCCATTCTCCATAGAGCCAAAAATCGGCTGCAAACCCGATTGCTGTTGCAAGAGAAGCCCCGGTTATCAGGGCCGCCCAGGAAAGCCAACCCAGTTTTTTGTGGAATAGTAGCCATGCCACTAGTCCAAGTCCAGCGAACGCAATTTGGTAGCGAAAAAAGAACGAGATCCCCAACAGCAGCCCTGCGACCAATATTTTCCAGTGGAATCTGTTTTGAAGGTTTTCTATTTGTTGAAGCAACAATAGAAGCCCGCCAAAAAAGCAAATCGCGGCCGTGTTTTCAGAAGAAAAACGGACATGGAGATAAGGCATAAACCAAAAAAACAAGACCCCAATGCGTAGCCAACGCGCCGAAACAGGATTTTTCAAATCGCGTTCCAACCAGGCGCACCAGCTCCAATACACCCAGATTGCCAATAAACCACAAATCAGCCTGGTGAAGAAAGTTTGCAAAAAAGGGTCGTCAAAGCCCAGAATACGGGCAACCCCAACCGTACTGTAGGCTAAAAACGGTTGTAAGCCAGGTCGCATCCTGGCAGGAAATTCCCAGGGCAGGTCAGCGGCCGGAATTTGGCCGAGTTTGTAGTTGGCAAATTCCCAAATCTGGAAATGCTCATCCGGATGGTGATAACCTATTGTACACCAGGCAGCTATGGACCAGACCATGAGCCCCAATATTAACAATTTGCGGTTCGTTAGTCGGTTTTCACCAAGCGATAGATAGTCCATATCCGTGTTCGACTTTGCCAGTTATTGGTGTTGTTGGCCAATAACCAGTCCGGGTAATAGGCAAACTCACGTTTAAATATAAATTTTTCAGGGGCCTTGGGTGGGGGAGAGAGATAAGTCGTGAAAAGCATTAGGTCATTTGCCTTGAGCCCCGCGGTATCATTTGGATAGCCCGGATCCGTGTACCACATTTTTTGATCCTGGTTTCGGTTATTATAAAAGGGCATGAATTGTGTGGCATCTTTTGAGGGCTCTTTTTTTACAAAATATATGGAAGAAGCAGGGTGTTGGAAACTCCAGTTCGATAAAAATTTATAATAGGCTGTGGTTTCCTTTGCAGGTGTTAAAACTCTGAAAATCAACACAATAGCATTCACCCAAAGTAAAACCATAAAGGCCTTCGACATCCAGGGTTTTACTTTGAAATTTTCTTTTATAGAATCCCAGCCAGCCGCTGCAAAGAAAAAGAAAGGCAGAGCCATCGGGAAAAGAAACCGAACTTCTTTATGCCCTACCAGCGCATGGGCCAATAAAAATGGAATTACGCACCAGCTCAGCAGATGAGCAGGTTTTCGCCAAACTCCCAAGGCACAAAGCACAAGCAGCAGAATGCTCATTGGGGGGAGTAGCGCAACCGGCATTTCAGTCAAATACCACCAAAAAGGCGAGGTGCCAAAACCGGCAGCCTTGCCTTCTACAATATTGGAGAAAAAATAATTGTAGGGCGTGCAAACCCATTCGCCATATAACCAATAATCGCATAACAGGCCCAGACCTACCCCTAGCAAAGCCCCTGTTATCATGGACAACCATTGGGCTGCTGCGGGCTTTTTTTGAAACAGAAGCCAGGCACCAAGTCCTATGCCTGCGAACGCGATTTGATAGCGGAAAAAAAACGAGAGACAGAGCAACAAGCCCGCTGCTATCATCCGCCCGTTGAGCCTGTTTTTTTGATTGTCAAGTTCCTGTGCTAAAAGAAGTAAGCCGCCAAAGAAACAAATGGCCGAGGTGTTTTCCGATGAAAAGCGCACGTTTAAATAGGGCATCATCCAAAAAAACAGGATTCCAAAGCGCACCCACCGAGCCACGACGGGGCTTGACAGGTCTTGTTCCAGCCTTGAGGCCCATTTCCAATAAACAAACAGTGCTGCGACCCCACAGAGCCAGCGCATCAAAAAAACCTGGACAAATGGATTATCCAATCCCAAAAGCCTGGTGGTCCAAACCATGCAAAAGGCCAAAAAAGGTTGGAGGCCTGGACGCATTTTTTCAGAAAACTCCCAGGGTAGATCGCTGGCCTGGGTTTGGCCCAGTTTGTAACTGGCAAATTCCCAAATCTGAAAGTGCTCGTCAGGGTGGTGGTAACCAATCGTACACCATGCAGCGACAGAACACAGCACAGCTCCCATAAATAGCAGGGTGCGATCAGAAAGGTTTGAAAACATGGGTGTACTAGACGGACAAAGGGGCCAATGGCTCTCTTTAGTTTGCTATCCCTAGCTTGGCCTTTACCAACTTGGTTACATCCAGCGAATCGTCAGCATAAAGCAAAACCTGGGTGTTTTGGTCAAAAACAAACATAAACTGATTTTCTTTGGCCACGTCCTCCATGGCCTTGTTCACCCGCTCTATGATCGGTTTAAAAAGTTCCTCGCGCTTTTGGGCGAGTTTTTCGTAAACTTCTTTTTCGTATTTGGCAATACCGGCCTGTTCCTCTTGAAGTTTGGCGCTTTGCACTTCCAGGTCTTTGGGCGAAATAGTGCCTTGTTTCTCTTTTCGATCCAGTTCAGCGGCTTTGTCTTGCAAGGCCTTTACCATTTCCTGGCCTTTTTTGGTGAGCTGGGTCTGGAAGGCTTTTAAGTCGCTGTCGGCGGCTTTCACTTCGGGAATTTGGGTTAGAAGGGCTCCTGAGTTACAAAAGCCAAACTTTTGGGAAAAAACTATCGAGGAAATAAACAATCCCAGGATCAGTAAAAATAACTGCTTCATATTCAATGTGTTAGATTCGTATGTTGTGATGGATAATGGACTAATTCACTTTGAAATTTTGGCCAATGGACAGAAAACGTCCATTGGCCAAAATCCAGGATTCGGTGTTTAACCCTTCTTCAAGAGTGCTTTTATGTCTTCTGTTTTGTCGTTTTTCTTGTCGGCGTAGAGCATTCCGGAAGCACTGCCTTTGTCAAATATGTATTCGTAGCCTTTGTCTTGGGCAAACTGTTCGATAGTACTGTACACCTTGTCCTGGATGGGTTTTACGAGTTCTTCGCGTTTTTTGAAAAGTCCACCTTCTGGGCCGAATTTTTGGCGTTGCATTTCGCGAACCTCTTTCTCTTTTGCCATAATTTCCTCTTCGCGACTCTTTTTCATATCTTCGCTGAGCAGCACTTGTTCTGCCTGAAACTTGCTGTACAGCCCTTTTACCTTGTCTTGTTCCTGGGCGATCTCCTGACGCCAGGCGGTAGCTACTTTGTCAAGCTGTTCTTGAGCCTTTTGATATTCCGGCAGGCTTTCCAAAACGGCCGTAACGTCCACATAGGCAATCCGCTGGGCATGAGCAAAGGTCAATGTGCCTAATACAAAAAGGGAAATGGAAGCGATTCTTTTAATCATGGTTGCTATTGTTGTTGATTTGTTGAATGTTGATTTGTGAAAGAGCCCGCGATTCAAGTCTTGAAATATTAACATCAAAATATCCTAATATCCCAATGATCGATTTTTGGCCAGGTTCTTATTCAGGGTCAAAAATAGGGCATCGTGTTATTTTTGAAGGCTTAGTGACGCATCATGCTTGGGCTTAGTTGTATCCTTTTGAAAAAAAAATTTAATAAACAATTTCTAACCTGTTTGCTATCAGGAAGTTATGCATTGTTAACGAAATTTTTAGTGCTTCACCTTAACCTGAGATTAACCCGGTCTTTTGCAAAAACATTGGGGTGAATCGTGGAAATGGTGCTTTTGTTACCTTCGCAGCCCAAATTTTAAGCAAAGCTGAGTCATGACGCACCACATAAGTCCAGACCATATTTCTCTTGAACAATTGGGGGAAATAATGTCAAGCCGGTCCCAACTTGCCCTATCTGCCGAAGCCAATGCCCGAATTCATCGCTGTCGCAATTTTTTGGAACAAAAACTGGCGAGCAACGATCAACTTTTTTACGGGATCAACACAGGTTTTGGTTCGCTCTGCGATGTGCGGATCTCTGAAGCAGACTTAGAACAACTCCAGCACAATCTGGTCGTTAGCCATGCCGCTGGTATGGGCGACACGGTCCCGCAAGAGATCCTGCGCATAATTCTGCTGCTCAAAATACAGAGCCTGTCCTACGGTCATAGCGGCGTTCGCGAAGTGGTGGTGCAGCGGTTAATAGATTTTTACAATGCTGGTGTATTGCCGGTGGTATTCGAATTGGGTTCCTTAGGCGCTTCGGGAGACCTGGCTCCTTTGGCACATTTAAGCCTTCCGCTCATTGGCTTGGGTGAAGTTTGGTATGAAGGCAAACGGCAAGCTTCATCTGAGGTGATGAAAAAACATGGCTGGCAGCCACTCCGCTTTCAGGCAAAAGAGGCACTTGCCTTGCTAAATGGAACACAGTTCTCTACAGCTTACGGAACCTGGTGTTTGTTGGAATCCCGTCGTTTGGCCGATCTGGCTGATTTGAACGCGGCCATTGCCTTTGATGCATTCAATTGCCGACTTTCTCCTTTAGACGCGCATATTCACCAGATACGGCCACATGAAGGGCAGATCTCTACTGCTAAAAAACTGCTCAAACTGTTGGAAAACAGCGAGATAGCCCAATCCGAAAAGATTGCCGTACAGGACCCATACGCTTTTCGATGCGTTCCTCAAGTGCATGGAGCCAGCCGCAATGCTTTTGACCATATTGAAAAAGTATTGGTTACGGAGATCAATTCTGTGACTGACAACCCCAATCTTTTTCCGGAAGATGATTTGATAGTTTCAGGAGGGAATTTCCATGCGCAACCCCTGGCGCTCCCGCTCGATTATCTGGCCATTGCGCTTGCTGAATTGGGAAGCATATCTGAACGCAGGGTTTATCAACTAATAAGTGGACAGCGGGGCCTCCCTCCTTTTTTGACCGACGACCCGGGCCTGCATTCCGGGATGATGATTGCCCAATATACTGCGGCGGCCATTGTCAGTCAAAACAAAACGCTTTGTGCACCGGCCTCTACCGATAGCATTGTCAGTTGCAACGGTCAGGAAGACCATGTAAGTATGGCAGCAAATGCAGGTACCAAGGCCCACAGGGTTGTGTTGAATCTGGAACGTTTGCTTGCTATCGAATTCATGGTCGGAATGCAGGCGCTGGATTATCGACGGCCTTTGAAATCATCACCACGGATCGAAAAAATTAGAGAAGCCTATCGGCAAATAGTGCCTCGGTTGGAGAAAGATCGAGTATTGAGCGTGGATATGGAGCGGACAGTGGAATTTTTGAAAAACGTTACAGTCCCTCAATTCCGGTAACCGTCGTGTATTTGAAGGAAAGTTTTTTGTTCGGGTGAACGATGTTGAAGGCGGATTGGCAAGCCAGCGTTGCTTCATGAAATCCGCACAGGATAAGTTTCAGTTTGCCGGGATAGGTATTGATATCCCCGATCGCAAAAATGCCGGGCATATTGGTAGAATAATCCAGGGCGTCAACCAATATCGCATTTTTGTCAATACCAAGTCCCCAATCTGCGATGGGGCCAAGTTTGGGGGTTAGTCCGAAGAGGGGTACAAAATGATCTGCGGCAAATGCGCTTTCTCCCTCCGAATCGTGCAATACTTTTATTTGCTCCAGTTTTCCATTTCCTTGTAAACCAATGATTTGTGCGTTGGTTATTAGTCGAACTCTGGATTTTTCCACCAGGTGTTGTACTTTTTCTACGCTGTCCAGGGCGCCGCGAAATTCCGTCCGGCGGTGGATCAGGGTTATCTCTTTGGCGATATTGGCCAAATAGATTGTCCAATCGAGTGCTGAATCGCCCCCTCCTGCAATGACCACACGTTGGCCCTGGTACATTTCGGGGTTTCGCACAAAATACTCTACGCCTCTATCCTCAAACTCGGTTATATTGTCAATAGGTGGTTTTCGTGGTTCAAAACTTCCTAATCCTCCTGCGATAAATATAACGGGCGCCAGGTGTCGGACACCCCGCTGGGTAACGACCAGCCACCGGCCATCTACCTGGCGTTCAATGGTTTCTGCCCGTTCGCTCAAGGTAAAACCAGGGTGAAAGGGTTCAATTTGGCGGAGCAGGTTTTTTACCAGATCGCCTGCCAGAATTTCCGGGTAGCCAGGAATATCATAAATGGGCTTTTTGGGATATATCTCGGTGAGTTGTCCGCCCGGCTGCGGCAGAATGTCAATCAAATGACACCGCAATTTTAACAATCCGGCCTCAAAAACTGCAAACAGTCCAACAGGTCCTGCACCAATGATAAGTATATCCGTCTCAATCGTATTTGTTGTCATATCAACGTCTCCGTTCTTGTAAATAACTTCTTTTTCGTTTGGAAGATGGTTTGCCAAATATGGCCCGGCCCCAATGGCCTGTAAGTGCGCTCAATGCACCGAGCAATCCGCCCAAAATCCCGGTGGCCAAAAGCAGTTGCCAGCCTGGGATACCCATAAAAAGTTGACCCACCTTGGCCGAAAGTAATCCGCCATTAGAATTGTCGGGGAACCAGGCGTTGATGTACCATAACAAAAAGCCGCTTAAAAATCCCCCCAAAAAGGCACTCCAGGCGCTTTGCGCAAGCAGCCAGGCTGCTAAAAAGGCAATGGGGGCAAGGCACCACCATGGCAATCCGAAGTGACAAAGATTACCTGTAATAAAAATAACAAGCGCAAGGAACAAAGTGTTTTTCATCCTTAAAAAATGTTGGTTCTGAAATCCGACTACTTTGGATTAAAAACTTGTTTTCCCAAAATTCGTGCGGACGCTTCATCTGGCGATTTTAGAAAAAGTAAATCATAATAATTTCCACTGGCCCAGGTGTCCACCATATTATCATAGAACCGGCTTCCCGGATTACCACTTTGACCACCTGGATATACCCCTAATGCGTGCACCACGTCGTCCAGTTCAACGATCATTCGCCAGGATGGGCCGTTGGTTTTGCTCATGGCGTTGGGGGCAGTGCGGTGCCCTCCAATTTTCAGGTCCAATCGACTGAAGGCATCAATTTGGCCTAAATGTTTGAGCGCGAAGCCTTTGTATTCTCCAAAAGCGACACGCTTCTCCGGATTTTTTCTGAAATACGCCTGGGTTTGTTTAAAGGATTCGAGAATGATCTCTCGGGCGGTCTCGCGAATTTCGGTTGCGGGGTGGTCAAAAAAGATGCTGGCCGAATCAATTTGCAACATTTCAACAAAACGCCATGCCTCTGGGTAAAGCATAGCTATTTTTTGATTTTTGCTGGCTGCCAGATCATCGGTTCGGAGTGGTGCTGAGTTGCCTTTTTCGAGTGCAGTTATTTCGTCCCAGGTAGCCGTGTAACATGAATCAAACCATGATTCGAAAATGGTAGGGGCGAGCAGATCGGGTTCATACCTGAAGTTCCATTTTGTAAGTTCGTCGGCCATTTGTCGGCCTCTGGCATCCAGTTGAGAACGGTCCAACAATCGCAGCATAGTGGGCAGGGCATCGGCGGCACGTTGACTATAATTGTCCATTTGCATGGTTTTCATGCTGTCTGCGGTTGCGTTGGTCATGGTTTCCAATCGGTGGTGGATGCGGCGGCTGCGCCAGTCTTCAAAATTGCCCAAATAATAGTAAGGGTAGGAGGGTGGAGTAGAGTGCTGGTTGGCCGAAAAGACAAAACCCCTTCCCGGGTTTTTCATACTTGGAATTTGCTCTTGCGGGATATAATTATGCCAGGCATTGGCCCAACGGTTGCCCTCCAGGATAAAACGACCTTGTTGCTGTCCCCTGATAGGGTATTTTCCTTGTGTCTGAATTGCAATGTCCCCTGAGCGGGAAGCGAACACAAAATTCTGTGGGGGCGAATCGAAACCGGGCAGAGAAGCTTTGTAATCATCGTAGTTTTTCCCTCCGTTGAGTCCGAGGAACACGTCAAAAGTGCTTTGTTGGGGTGCATCGTGCGCAATCCAACGCAGGGCACAATCGCGGAGCGGGTTTTCAGGTTCAAAGTCGTAGGGAATTGGGCCAAAAACAGTGAATCGAATCGTGTCTCTGAACACAGGTTTGCCTTTAACTCTAATTTCCTCGTATCTGAATTGTACGGTTTTTTCCTCGTTGTCAATTTTGTATTTGCTGCGCTGGGCATTGGTCCAATGGATTCTGTACCAGTCAGATACGTCATGACTGACATTGGTCATGCCCCAGGCGATGTTTTCGTTGAAACCGATCACGATACCAGGCACACCTGGAAGTGAAACGCCATAACTGTTGGCCTCGGGCGTGTGAATTTGTACCTGAAACCAAATTGATGGCAGCGTGAGGTTGAGGTGTGGGTCGTTGCAGAGGATCGGTTTTCCAGACTTAGTTTTTGCTCCACTCAAAGCCCAGTTATTGCTACCAACGATCTGGCGATCATTTAAGAATTTTTCATCCTTTGGCTCATGATTTATCAGTCCTAAAGATGGCGTGGTATCAGTAAAAAAAGGAGGCGGTAGCAGCGGGTGCAAATCGGCCCATTGTCCGGTGTCAGGGATGATGGGTTGTTGTTTCGGGTTCCATTCCGGAAATAAATAATTAAATGTCTCAGGGCCTAGTTGTGCCAAAGTGTTGGTGCTTTCAAGGTCGTCCTCCCAAGCGCAAAGGGTTTCAGCCATGGCTTCTGACACGAGAGCGACTTTGAGGTGTGTCCAGGGTTCTGGTTTGTAATTCAGTAATTTGAACTCGATAGGCCAATCTGCCGGAGAAAGTTGGCTGATCCATTCATTCACGCCCTCGGTATAGGCTTGAAGCAGGCCCATGGTTTTTTCTGATTTTTTCCAGCCGACAAGGTCGTTTTCGGCGGCGACCACCAGGCCTTTCCTTCGTGTAAGCCGGTCAAGCCGCAGGGTTTTTTCCCCGATCACTTCAGAAAGTCGCCCTGCAGCTTTTCGGGTAGTCATGTCCATTTGCCAAAGCCGGTGTTGAGCCGTGATGTACCCTTGAACGCGGACAGCATCTTCAAGGCTTTCAGCAAAAATGTGGGGTACCATCAAGTCATCATAAACCACTTCAACCTTGCCTTTGAGGCCGGTTATAGAAAGCGATTTGCTTTCAAAACCATCTGCAGGTTCGGCGTTTGTCCAAAAACCGGAAAAGGGATTGAAAAAAGAGCCCAGGGCCGGGATTGTTTTGTCCCCCAGGTTCAGCGGACTGTTTAGTTGCCACACGAGCGCGGTAGTGAGCGACAGGGCCAGGAGAAATTTGATAATGCGCATTGAATAGTGCTTTGCCAATAGAAAGAGCGGCTAAGGTAGAGCAGCTTCTGTTTGCCATGCATGACTTGCTCGAAAACAAGTCTTATTTTTGGAAAAAAACATACTCTTTTACGCAATATTTGGTCGCTATGCTCCTTTGCCCAATTAGCCATCAAAAAAAAACAAAAAAATTTTAACAAAAACTTGACAATTCCCGACAATTCCCCCTAAAATTGCAGCAAGTAGTTTTTGTGTTTATTTGTTTGGGTTAGAATCCCTCGCTGCTAACAGTGAGGGATTTCTTTTTTTGGGTCCCCACTGGAACATATTTTTTCATATTTTTTAGCAGTTAGGTTAGCTTTTCAGATTGTCATGAACAAAGTGATAGTTAAATTCGGTTGAAGGCGCTTCTTCACCAGCATCACTTTCACAAAATTCTTGACATAATGAAAAAAGTATGGGCAATCTACCTTTCAGGTTCACTTTTGGGTTTAGGGCTTTTTATTAGCAGCTGTAAAAAAGACAAAAACAATCCGGATCCCACTGTATTGACCGCCAGCACCAACATTCAGGCAAAAATTGATGAGTACAAAAGCCTGCTTGGCCCTGACAACGGGGGAGAGCCTGGTACAAAAGGGCCAACTGGCTTCCGGGAAGTGAATTGGGATGGACTAACCGACGCAGAATGCGCTCCCAATCCATATCAACCTGACCTGTTCAACAGCGCAACGGCGCCCCGTTCGCGCGGAATCGTGCTCAGCACTCCTGGTACAGGGCTTTCTGTAAGTGCAGACAGCAACAACCCAACCAATACGCCAACATCCTTCGGCAATATCAATCCCAGTTACACTAGTATTTTTCCACCTTTTAGTGGAGAGCGGCTATTCTCTCCAGTAGGAAGCAACATCGCCGACATCCGTTTTTATGTGCCTGGCACTTCGACCAAAGCCGTTGTTCGCGGTTTTGGCGCCGTGTACGTGGATGTGGACCGGGTTGAAAACACCGCGTTTGAATACTTTGACATAAACGACAATTCTTTGGGCACCTACGCGACGCCAGTCCTGAACAACGGCCATGTTTTTTTAGGCGTCTTGTTCCCTGAAGCCGTTGTGCACCGCGTAAGGATCGAGTATGGCAACTCCCCGCTTGGCCCGAATGACGGGGGCAGCATTGACGTTTCGGTTATGGACAATTTCATCTACGGGGAGCCACAAGCAGCCCAGTAAGAGCAGCAAGCGGGGGTTTTTGCCCTCATTTCAGGTCGGAGTGCGAATCGTCGCATTTCCGGCCTGTTTTTTTGAGAAACAGGGAATGGTGTTGGATAATTTAGGGCAGGCCCAAATAGGGAGTGTTCAGAAATGTGTGGCACACCTTGACTATCACATTGATTATCAATACTCGGGTTTAGGTGTGCCACACTTTTCTGGAAAAATTATTTTTACTCTCTCCCGTTCAATATGCGGATACTCAAATGATTTGTTTGGCTCGGTTAGGTTTTCTGATGTGCTAACACAAAAGACCCATAAACCATTCATCACAAATCTTTATTCCATGAGAGCAATTTCCCTTATCACTTACCTTTTCGCATGCTGCGCATTATTTGCGCAAGAAGGAGGGCTTGACCCCAACTTCGGTCAGGGCGGGCGTACTACTTTTGCCTTCAATGGCAGCTCAACAGCCCATGATCCAACCGCCGTGGCCGTTCAAAGCGACGGCAAAATACTGGTCGCCGGCTTTGGGTTTCATCTTCCTGCTGTCGCTACCCCTCATGTGTGTATTGCCAGACTTTTGCCAGGCGGTTCGCCAGACCCGACATTTTCGGGCGACGGGAAAGCTGGATTTTTAATTGATCCGAATACGGCAAACAACATCCCCAGGGTAATGCGCGTGTTGAGCAACGGCAAAATATTGCTCTTCGTCACGGCTTCCGAAAAAATTTATTTCCTAAGGTTACAAGCAAATGGTGAACCAGATTCGACGTTTGGGACGAATGGTGTGGTAAAAATATTCAGCACGCTTAGTCCCAATGCCGGCTTTTTTACTAACCATGCCATGGAAGTACAAACCAATGGCAAAATCATACTTTCCTATCGTATAAAATATACCGGGATAAATTCGGCGGCTCAGATCGTATCAAGGTTTTCTGCCAACGGCACACCGGACAACACTTTTGCGGGAACTGGGAGACTGGCCGTTGATTCGAGTTCGATGGTCGCGCCTTTGACAGGTCCGATCGAACAAGTTCAACTCGCTTTGTTGCCAGGAAATAAGATACTGCTCGCTGGAGACACCGTTTTGCAAAGTTCGCCCTTTGTAGCACGGATCAAATTGATCCTTTTAAATAATGACGGCACTTTTGACCAAATATTTGGGACAAAAGGGCAAACAACTATTCCGAATATCCAATTACAGGTGAATGGAATGCAGGTAGATGCCAGTCAGAACATCCTGGTGGCCGGGAATGATGGTGGCACCAATGCTGTGGTGAAAATAAAACCAAACGGCTCGCTGGAGACCTCTTATGGCACCAATGGCATCGCAAAAGGCGGGGCGATCAATATAATAATTGTCAATACAACCCTTTTATTGAACAATGGGAACACCGTTTTCGGGGGCATCTCGAATTCCTTTCAAACCCTCTGTAAAAGCTTTGATAGTCAAGGCTTTATCAACAACTCATTTGGCGTAGGGGGCATCGCAGCAGTTCCACAAATTGGCGATGAAAACATACTCCGGGCTATGGCCTTGCAATCCGACGGCAAACTTATTCTGGTTGGCAAACGAAAAGCGGTGAGTGGTACGAGTATCTCGGATTTTGAGGTGATACGACTGAATGCTGCTACTTCTGCGGTGCAGAATGTTTTGGAAAAAAATGAGTTCCAAATCTGGCCTAACCCTGTTGCCGGTTTGCTCCATATTTCCCTTGCCGATATATCCCAGGGCACTGTGATCTCACTCTTTTCAGCCAATGGCAAATTGTTGCACACGCAACTTGCTACTGAAGGGGAGCAGGAGCTTGATCTCAAAAACCTGCCTTCGGGCAATTACTTTTTACAGGCCAATCTGCCAGGTCGGGTGCCCGTGGGCAAGGCTTTTGTTAAAGTAAATTGAACTTATTAACCTGGAGTGAGAACCCAAACTCCTCGCCCAGCAGTCCTTTATCATTCAAAAACAATTTTCGATGAAAAACATCTTTTTTCTGCTTGCCTTGCTGGTGAGCCATGCCAATTTTTTTGCCCAAACGCAAATCCAGGACGCCGACGGCGATACCAGGGTGCAGACCGAAGCAATACCGAATGACAATCAAATCCGAATGGTAACCCAAGGGCAAGATCGCTTATTCATTGGTGTAAACCCCTCTGGCTTTACGCGTATGGATGTGTGGAACGCCAACCAATGTTTGTTTATAGGCCAAGCTTCTGGCCTGAATGCTACCGTCTTCGCTTCAAACAATACTGGGCTCGGATTTCGCGCAGGAGAGAAAATCACAAGCGGTTTTGGGAACACATTTGTTGGCCAAAGTGCTGGAAGTAAAACATCGTCCGGAAGTTCTAATGTAGCGATTGGCTCCGGAGCCTTGTTGTCAAACACTTTGGGTAGCAGCAACGTGGCGGTGGGTTCAAGCAGCCTCAATCAACTCAACAATGGAACAAACAACACAGCCATTGGAGACTTTTCCTTGTCGCAAAACCTTTCCTCAGAAAACACCGCTATAGGGAGTAGTGCATTACAAAACAACACAAATGGCAACGGCAACACTGCAATAGGCAGAAGGGCGAGCCAACTGAGTACGACAGGCGTGTTCAACACTTCCGTGGGACAAGAAGCACTTCGCGACAATACAGGGTCGAGTAATACCGCGTTGGGCACATTTTCACTTAGCAAAAACACATTTGCCAGCTTTAACGTGGCAGTAGGAAGGTCTGCGTTGACAAACAATACTTCCGGCAACAGTTTGAGCGCTTTAGGTGCGGATGCGCTTTCCTCCAATACGGTCGGAAACAGTAATACGGCTCAGGGGAAGTCTGCTCTTTTTGGCAACACAACGGGGAGTGCCAATTCCGCGCTTGGGGCCAATGCCGGTGACCTTGCCGCCGGCAACACCAACTGCACTTTTTTAGGATTTGACTCCGACAATTCGTCCAGCACCAATTTCAATAACTCTACAGCGCTCGGTAGCGGAGCGCGTATCAATGCTTCTAACAAAATCCGCTTTGGAAATACCGCTGTCACCGTCATAGAAGGCCAGGTGGCGTATACCGTCTCTGACGGTCGGTTCAAAAGCAAAGTACAAGACGATGCGCCAGGCCTAGACTTCGTACTCGGCCTTGAGCCCGTGACGTACAACTTTGAATACACCGACTTCTCTAATTTCCTTGGCGAAACGAGCGTGGACTACGCCGTTTTGCGCGAAAAAGAGCAAAAGCGGGAAATGGGCTTTGTTGCACAGGATGTTGAAAGACTGTGTCGTGAACAAGGCCTTAATCTGTCAAACATCGTCCACACCCCCGAATCCGCTGCCGATAATTACTCGGTTGCTTATGGCCAGATGGTGGTTCCGCTTGTAAAAGCCGTACAGGAGCAACAGGCGCAGATTGAAGAACTAAAAAGCCTGGTTGCATTGCTGCTCGCCGCGCAAGACAAGACTTCGATTTTGCCAATTATTCAAACCTGGCCCAACCCTGCGGACGACGTGTTAAATGTTTCTCTTTCGGGAATTTTAGAAGGCACCATGCTGTCGCTGTTTTCTGCTGAGGGGAAATTGCTGCACTCGCAGCCTGCATGCGAGGGGGCGCAATCGCTCGACTTAAAGACCCTTCCTTCGGGCAGCTACTTTTTACAGCTCAATGTGCCGGGCAAAACGCCTGTTACAAAGCCGGTGGTGAAAGCCAATTGATTCAAAGTCATTCATTCATTTCAAAAACTTACTACAATGAAAAACAAAACAATTTTCTTGTTCGCATTCCTATTGGCTGCTTTATCCGCTTATTCGCAGCCTACACAATCCCAAATCGAAGACTCGGACGGAGACACCAATGTACAAACCGAAGCCAATCCGAACGAAAATCGAATTCGGTTCACTATCTCCGGAGTGGAAGTGCTGTCCATGAGCCGCACTGCGAACGGGGCTGTCCTGTTTGAAAACCCTGGCAACGGCACCAATACGTTTTTTGGCATTAACTCGGGGGCATCCTCTGGTTCATTAGCAACTCTCAACACCTTTGTCGGCAACAATTCCGGGGCGTCAAATGTAAATGGTAGCAATAATACATTTTTAGGTGAAACGGCAGGCGTTCAAAACATCTCTGGTATTTCTAATACCTTTTTGGGGCGGGCGGCAGGAAAGTCAAATGTGACACATGGCAGCAATACGTACGTTGGTTCATCATCGGGAGCAAATTCGACCTCGCATAACAATACCTTTTTGGGTACAATTGCAGGCAGCAATCATACTACGGGCAACGACAACACCTTTTTAGGCAATGCAGCTGGGCAACATGCGAACACAGGCGAGGGCAATACTTTTGTCGGCAAAAGAGCGGGTGCACTCATATCCACTGGAAGCCAAAATGTAGCAATTGGCAATCTTGCCGGAGAGACCCTCAATTGCAACAACGCAACCTTTCTTGGCTTTTCCGCCAGAGCAGCAATTGCCGGACTTACCAATTCCACTGCACTTGGCAACGGAGCTACCGTCAACGCCTCCAACAAAATCCGTTTTGGCAATACTGCCGTCACTGTCATAGAAGGTCAGGTAGCCTACACGGTTTCCGACGGACGTTTCAAAAGCAATATAAAGTCTGATGCTCCCGGCCTGGATTTTGTGCTCGGGTTGAAACCGGTGACCTATAACTTTGACTACACCGATTTTTCAAAATTTTTAGGGGAAACGGCGGTAGATTATTCAGTTCTGGCTGAAAAAGAAGAAAGGCGGGAAATGGGATTTGTTGCGCAGGACATTGAAAAACTATGTCGCGAACAAAACTTTGAACTGTCGAACATCGTCCATGTGCCCGAAAGCGGGGCAGACAACTACTCCGTTGCTTACGGCCAATTGGTAGTGCCACTGGTAAAAGCCGTGCAGGAGCAACAAGTTCAAATCGAAGGACAACAGGCGCAAATCGAGGAACTCAAATCGCTCGTTTCCCAGCTACTTGCCGTACAAAAAAATACTAACCCTGATATAATTATCCAAACCTGGCCTAATCCGGCTGGCGATGTTTTAAAGGTATTACTTTCAGGTGTTTCAGATGGCGGCACCCTTTCCTTGTTATCTGTCGATGGAAAGGTGTTGCGCAAAGAGATTGCCCTTAATGGCTTGCAGGAAATAGATTTGAAAGGTTTTTCTGCGGGCACCTACCTGTTGCAAGCTAATATTCAGAATGGTGCGATCGCCACGAAGCCGTTTATCAAAACCAATTGATTAATTACCCATCACTTATTTTTCAAAAACAATTTACGATGAAAAACACCCTATTATTGCTTGTGTTCCTCACAAGCCAAGCCATCGCTTTTGCCCAATCTACGCCTACTGACAAACAATTGCAGGCAATTGAAAAACTCATGGCGCCCCATCGGAAGAAAGTGACAGACATTCTGGAGGCCGATAAAACCGGTCAGTACAAAACGTATAAGGCTGATTTAGAAAACATTGCAAAAGAACATGATCCTGCTCGCAAAGCAGAATTGATTGCCAAACTTGATCGAGATCATCTTTCTTTTATCCGGGCATCCTACAAAAAGGCCGTGATCAATCACGAGGAACAGCGGCGGGAAGTGACGCGGATTTTGGGACATAACAATTTCCAGTTTGGCGAATTTTTGGACATTCAGATCGAGTTCACACCGCCCAACCTGGCCCTTCCCGAGCGTTTTGACGCAACGCTAAACTGCCCATATTCCGCTCAGGACGAAAGTGACAACAATACGGGGGTTGCAGGTTGTGAGGCAGAAGTTTTTGATTGCAGAATAGCCGTCGAATCCTTGGCCGAAGTAGCAGGCGGCTGCAGGAGCAAGGGTGATTTGGGCGACACTTTTGAGTTGCCGGAAGGTTCGTTTACAAATATCACAGTAGTCGTCCAATCAGATATTGACTGGAGAGGTTGGGCGCTAGCGATTGGAGGCTACGCTCAAATTAATGCCAAATTTGGTATTCGTTTTCGGGCGCCTGGTTTGGATAAAACGGTGATGGCTAAAGAGGTTTTTACCCTTGCGCCTGTGGTATGGTATAGCCAAACCAGTGGGGATGTAGCTAATTTTACTGCTCAGGCTTCCTTTTCGGGCACATTCAACGGCGGCGCAATCGTAAAGGCGCAAACACATGTTGAGGTTTTTGCACTTTCAGTTCCTTTTTTAACCCTTACAGAAATGGATGCTGGTTGTAGCGACATTGATTTTATTCGGATCGATGGCTCGAATTAACTGCTTCGCGGACACAGGAGGCAGACCTAACTTTTCGAAAGTTTGAAACTTTCGAAAAGTTATTATTTTTTAGGATGGTTAGCTTTTTCAAAGTGCCGACACGAATGGAAAGTACATACACTTACCATTACTTTTTACAACCGTTCGATACAATGAAAAACTTCCTCTTGCTATTGCTCCTCAGTCTTTTTTCCTTAACCGCAGGCTCCCAAGTTGTGCACTGGGAGCTCAGCGCTGAACCCGGCGACCAGGCCAATAGTGCGGGTACTAACAATAGCCCAAACTTTACGAACTCAGGGCTTACCCGCGGCGCGGGCGTCACAGCCACAACTGGGGGAGGCTCTATGAACTCGTCTGCCTGGTTTACAGGCTCAACACCGACTACGCTCGCCGACGCCATCGCTGGAAATGACTACTATGAGTTCACGATCAACACCATAAATTGCCTTTTTTTTAATCCTACTACCCTCAAAATCGTGCTGCGGAGCTCGGCAACCGGCCCTAACACCGCCACCTTGCGTTGCAGTAGCGATGGTTTTTCGGCCAATATTGGCACCGTCACAGTAACTACAACCTCTACGGCGTTCACATTTAGTGAGAGCATTTCGCCAAATTCCCAATCGGTCACTTATCGTCTTTACGGATATGGGGCCGCTGCGGGTGGCGGCACTCCATCTGCTGGTGGCACGATGCGCATTGGTACTTCGGTGGTGGCTTCCGATAACGACATCGAGGTTTTTGCTACCACGACTCAGGTAACGGTCACTCAAGTAGCTAACATCACGGTTACCGAAGGCGATGTAGTTCCGGCCACGGTTTTTACCGCCAACGTGCCTGGGGCAACGATTGACTGGACTCGCACTCCGGAGGACATCGCCAACCCCGACATGGCTACCAGCGGCACGGGCAATTTGCCCTCATTCAGCGCGGGAAATAGTTCTAATGGCCCCCTCACCAGTACTTTTACTGTACATGCTACGGTGGGCAACTGCCAGGGCCCCGATATGACTTTTAGCATTACCGTACTCTCTGGGTGTGAATTTTTGGAAGCAAATTTTTCGGGCTCCACCGGACCATGCAACGACAACGGAACCCCCAGCGACCCCAGCGACGATTATTTTTTGAAAGACGTACGGGCCGTTTTCATTTTCCCTCCGGGTGATGGCTTCCTGCAAATTGCCCCGGGAGGCGACCAAATCGGGGTTTACCAGGTTCATCGGAACAACATCAGCGGTCTGCAACATATTTTTCAGGATGTGAAATTCAAAGCTGATGGCACACAAACCGAGGTGCAGGTAAACTGGACGGATGAGCCAGCTTGTATTGCTGATGTGACTGGCAATTTGATGGTTCAACCTTGCTCTAACGGAGGTTCCTGTGAAATCATCGGTTTCTCGTTCAATAACATCGGCCAGTGCAACGACAACGGCACACCCGGCGATGACACAGACGATTTTTTTACCGTAGATATTGACGTGCTTTTTTCAAACTCACATATAGGTACTAACAACCTTCAACTTGGAGGGACTGATGTGATCGGGTTTTATTTCATACAACCAGTTCCAGTCGGCACCAACCTGACCCATACCTTCACTGGGGTGAAGCTTCGGGCAGATGGACAAATTACAGATATTAATGCCAGCATAGTCAGAGTAAGCCCTCCTGCGGTGCTCTGTGAATTGCCCGGCACAGGCCCTTCGGTAAACTCCTGTTCAAACGGTGGAGGGGCTTGTGCCTTTACAAATATTGATAGATCCAATCAAGGCCCTTGCGACGATAATGGAACCGTGGACCCCACCGACGACTTTTTCACCCTCGACGTGACCGTTGAGTTTGAAAACCCGCCGGCCACAGGATTCCTGAAGATCAGCCCTGGCCCTGATTTTGTACCTGGCGGTGGCGATCCAGACGTTCCTGTGGGTGATCTGGTAGGCAATATGCACACCTTCACTGGCATTCGATACAGGGCTGATGGGGGTACCACTACTATTGGCGCCGAGTTTACCGCAGACAACAACTGCATTATTGGCACAAATACTGGCATCATCGTGGAACCTTGCTCCTTCTCCCCGCCCGTGTTGACTTGCCCGCCCCACCTGACCGTTTCCTGTGCGAACAACGTTCCGCAGGCCGATCCCTCAGACGTTTTGGAAACGCATGATTGCCCCGGCAATGTAACCATCACACACCTCAGCGATGCGAACAGCAACGTATTCTGTATCAATAAGCTCACCATCACGCGTACTTATAAAGGCGCCGATCAGTGTGGGCAAACCGCCACCTGCTCCCAAACAATCACCGTCAACGACCAAACCCCGCCGACGGTCACTTGCCCCGGCCCGCTTAACCTTACTTGTGTCAGCCAGGTTCCGGCAGTAGATGTGAGTTTGCTTGGAGTAACGGACAACTGTGCAGGTCAAGTAGGCATAAGCCGATCTTTTGTGGGTGAGGTAACCAGTAATCAGAGCTGCGCCAATCGATTAACCCTGACTCGCACCTACAAAGGCGGCGATGCTTGCGGGAATTCGGCTACTTGTACGCAAGTGATTACGGTCAACGATCAAACCAAGCCTACGATGACCTGCCCAATCAATGTGACGGTCTCGTGCGCCAGTCAGGTGCCAGCGGCAAACACCGCTTCGGTGACGGGCGTGGGTGATAATTGCGGCGGGACAGTTACCGTCACCAATTTCCCCTCAGATGCAATATCCAACCAAACTTGTGCGAACCGCTTTACCATCACGCGCAGCTATTTTGCCGTTGATGTGTGCAACAATTCGCAAAACTGCACCCAAACTATCACGGTAAACGACCAAACCAGCCCAACGATCACTTGTCCCGCTCCACAAACGTTTTCCTGCGCTGAACAAGTGCCTGCACCAAATCCTGCTTTAGTGACTGGTAGCGATAACTGTGGTGGCTCCATCACGCCAAGTTTCTTCTCCAATACCATCAGCAACCAAACCTGCGCTAATCGCTTCACCCTCACACGTCAATATCGTGCTGCTGATCTTTGTGGAAACACCAGTTCCTGTACCCAAGTCATTACGGTCAACGATCAAACCCCACCTGTATTTACTTTCGTACCCGCCAATGTGACTGTGGACTGCTACCTCATTCCGGGCGTGGGTATTGCAACAGCGAGCGATAATTGTACCAGCGGCGCCACGGTAGTTTTCCTTGGAGAAACGGAAGTCCCCGGCATTTGCCCTGTTTGGAAAATCCTCACGCGCACTTGGCGTGCAACGGATGTTTGTGGCAACAGCGCTACGGCCAGTCAGGTGATCACAGTGACAGATTTCAATGCTCCGCAGTTTTTGGTGCTGCCGAAAAATCAGGTAGTTGAATGTGGGCCAAATAATCAAATCGAATTCCAGGCCTTTCTCGATAATCGTGGCGGTTCGGTCGCGCAGGATTGCGCTCAAATCACCTATTCGCACGAAGACAGCCCATTTCAAAGCAATTACATAGACTGCGGAAATACTTTCCATAAAAACATCCGCTTTATTGCTACCGATGAATGTGGGAATTCATCTTTCCGCGATGCCTCCTTTACGGTGGTGGATCAAACACCGCCCGTGTTCTCTACTCCGCCGCAAAGCGTTGACTTGGAATGCGATTCCTCCGATGACAATGGTGAAAATGCCTTTTATGACTGGCTGGACAGCAATGCCGGGGTGGTTGCAGAAGACAATTGCGGGGAAGTAGAACTGGAGAAAGTACAGATCAGCGAGCATACCGGATGCGGGAATACCTGGCGTAAAACCTACGAGTTCCGGGCCAAGGATGAGTGTGGAAACATTTCAAAAACAACTGCCACTTTTGCCGTGGTGGACCACACGCCGCCAACATTGGCATGCCCGCCCAATGATAATCTTATTTTGTCATGCATTGAAGACGTTCCGCTTCCAGATCCTTCTTCGATAGACGCCAGCGATTGCAGCGGCGTGACTACTACCCTTACAGACACCTGGACCAACGGTACCGGCTGTCCGGGATGGATGATGACGGTGGCACATCGCTATACAGCAACAGATGGTTGTGGGAATCAGGCCAATTGCGAAAGGGTGTTTTATGTGGAAGAAACCGACTCACCAACCCTCGTTTGCCCGGATACCTTAAAACTGGTTTGTGTGAACGATATTCCAGGCCCGGCTCAATTATTTAATTATATCAAAACACAGTTAACTGGCGACTGTGCAGGAGGATTCGTTTCGATAAAAATTTTGAGCGATAGTGGGCAACCATTGAACAATGTATTGCACAGAACCTACACGTTCACAGCCAAAAACCACTGTGGCAAAGTGACCTCGGCCTGTTCTGTAACCTTTCTTGCCACAGGCAGCTGCAATCAACTTTGCACCGCTTCCCAATCTTCCTGGGGAGACCCGAACGGCACGGTAGCAGGCATGTCAACAACAACTGCGCTTCAGGCATTGCTCGCGCAGTATGGCCCTGTGACAGCAGGTGGAGCCAATCATACCGTCTCGGCCTCCGACGCGGCTTGCGTTCAGGAAATGCTTTTTGGCAGCGGTAATATTGGGTTTTTGCCCACAGGAAACTTTAGCTGCCCGCTTCCAAATACGCTGTCTAACCAGGATGGGTCATTGAACAACCAATTGGCTGCCAATGCTTTAGCCTTACAACTCAACATCTGGTATAACCTCCACTTCATTAACCGTGACCTTGGCGTACAGAATTTGCACAATTTGCCGCCTTGTCTCGTGGAGTTTGCCCTCCTGAAGGATTTGGCGCAAAACTCAACGGTACAAGATTTGTTGAATTTAACCAACCAGTACCTGCAAGGATTTATTGGCAACTACCCCGCGGGTCTTCCATCCATGCTCAATGCTGCGCTTGACAACTTGAACCATTTCCGGGTGGACTGTGGCTTGAACGCACCTTGCGAACGGCCAGGTCAGGGGCGGTCTGAGGAGGCTTCGGCTGACAATATTTGGGGAATTAACCTTGTACCCAATCCGGCGATAGATGTCGTTATATTGAGTTTTGAAAGTGAGTCAGCGGGTGAAATGAAAATCCAGGTTTCAGATGGCCGCGCCTTATATGTTGTTCAGATTATTCGAACAACCATTGGAAATAATACGGTTGAAATTTCACTAAAAGACCTGCCCGCGGGCGTCTTCTATCTATCGCTTAAAGGCATTGATGGCGTACAAACCAGACGTCTGGTAAAGGTAAACAGATAGTTTTGCGCATACTAACGGGCGATCAGTGCCCAAGACAAGAAAGGCCTGCCTGCAATTTGAATTTGCGGGCAGGCTTTCTTTGTTCTTGCTATGGAATGGTGAACAAAAGACGGTTTAGAAATATATTGTTAAAATTTGGAGATTATTCGAAACTGATCGTTTCTTTGGCTTCGTTATTAGTTATAGCTTGGGTTTGCAAATTGAACCCAATTATATTTGTACTCCTAGTTTTTCTCGACTTTTCTATCCTGCCCGGCTTTTTTTGGCGAAAAATGTTCCTTGGAATTGCGCATAATGGTATGCCCAATTCTTTATCTACATCAATATAGGACCTTTTTCTTCATAATCCTCCCTATTGCTGGCCCTCCTTGCGTGTTGTTTTGAAACTGAGATCGTTGTCGTGATTAACACGACACCTATAACCGATTTTGTTCATTTATTAACACAACCAAAAATGAAAAAACATTATCCTTCTTTTACAAATTCAATTGGCCTTTTCCTGTTATTATGCATCTTTAGTACCCAGGTAGGCGCTCAGGCAGGTTCTCCCTGTAACGCTTACCGTTGGGACAGAGGGGCGCACTGGACAGGTGCTGGTTGCGGTGTGAACGATGCAAACAATGCTCCAGACCCTTTAGGGATTGTCCGCTGTGGTAATTCAGCGGATACAGAGTCGGGGATTGACGACAACACCACCTATGTTCCTGCTGAATTCACCATAACGCCCGGGGGCTGTAAAGATCCAAACACAAACCTTCCTGTAGCTGTTGACCCTCCATTTGCCGGGCAAAAAATCGCTTGGTTCAATTTTGACGTTCGGCCTTTTGCGGGCATTTATGATTTCCAGACCATTGCGACTGGAAATTATGATTTAGAATGGGCGCTATACTACTCAACAGCATCTACGTGTGGAGCTGGTGGCAACGGCCTTTCTGGCGATTGTAAAAAATTGTCAGGCTTGATTGCCTGTGGAACTAACTTCACCGGCTGGTCTCCTCAACCTTTTATTACGCCGATATTTAATCTGCCAACAAATCTATATTTGGTCGTGTGGAAAAAAGACGCCACTAATGGCTCTAATGACGATTTTGACTTCACTTTCAAAGCTCGTTTTGGCTGTGGCGATGTTTGTTCTTTGTTCGCCAATGGCGCCCCTTCATTTATTTGCAATCCAGATGGGTCTTACACCGTTGTACAAAATCTGAACGGTACCAATACTACTGTGACTGTGACGGCGCCGGGCTCTACTTCTATTGTGACCAATCCAAGCCCTCTGACATTCACGACAGCAGATGCTATGCCGAATGTGAATACAGGCAGCGTGACTGTTACATACCCGGCTGGGGCGAACTACAACATAACGATGACACCCTCCGGTAATGGAAGCTATTGTAATCCGATCAATATATCTGGAATTGCACCTATTGCCCCAACTTGTTTAATTATTGGTGCCAACCCTGTTTGCCCGGGAGCATTAACGCAATATTGCGGGCCTGTAGCCCAAGCATCGTATGCTTGGAAAATTTCAGGAGGCGGGACAATAAGCGGCATGTCAAACCAGCGATGTGTGGATATCATAGCATCTTCAACTTGTGATACTACTTACACCTTGACGCTGACAGTTGGATCAGGTACGTGTACTTCATCTTGCTCCAATACGGTTACCGTGGACGATATTGTGGCACCGGTGATCACTTCCTGTCCATTGGGTTCCGATCTTGGCTGCAACCCATCGGGCTTACCTCCTGAAGAGGTGGTTGCAGCTACGGATAATTGCGGTACACCCAGTATTACTACGATGCTCGGTACGATAACCGGCACTGATTGTAATCGTTCACAAACAAGGACTTATACCGCTACAGACGGTTGTGGCAACACGGCCACCTGCACACAAGTATTCACGTGGACGGAGGACAATGCACCACCCACGTTCACGCTCTGTCCTGCTGGGGCCTATCTCGGCTGCAACCCAACGGGAGGTGTTCCTGGACCAGGAGTAGCCACGGCCACGGATGCTTGCAGCACGCCGACAATAAGCTCGGCCCTCGGGATGATCACCAGCGCGGGCTGCACCCGTTCGCAGACAAGGACTTACACGGCAACGGATGCTTGTGGCAATACGGCTACTTGCGCACAAGTTTTTACCTGGACAGTGGATATAACACCGCCAGTGTTCACGGTCTGTCCTCCGGGCGATGACTTAGGCTGTAATCCAAACGGCCTTCCTGCTCCAGGAGCAGCCACAGCTACCGATGATTGTGGCACGCCGGGGATCACATCCTCTACTGGCTCTATTACTTCGGATGGCTGCCTGCGTTATCAAACCCGGACTTACACGGCTACTGATGGCTGCGGCAATACAGCCACCTGCGAACAGGAGTTCTCTTGGACAGAAGATCTGACGCCACCTACGTTTACATTTTGTCCTCAGGGTTCTAACTTGGGCTGTAACCCGACGGGTATCCCAGCTGCTGGGGTAGCCACCGCGACGGACGCATGCGGGGCAACACTCATTACTTCGGGGCTCGGAACGGTCATCAGCACGGGCTGTACCCGTTCACAGACAAGGACTTATACGGCTATGGACGATTGTGGCAA
>JBJXGO010000011.1:0-3515 GCA_046160345.1 Saprospiraceae bacterium | reverse complement strand
ACAAAATCAATCTCCACCCCCGTTTTAGTTTGGTAGTAGCGAATATCCGGAATGCCGGCCCTTATGAACTGAAGGAAAACAGCGTTTTCAAAAACCTGCCCGCTGCTCACTTGCGCCAGTTGGTTTAGTATGCCTGTGTCTGCGAGGAACACTTTTTTGCGGTACGAGATTTCTTTATCGGTGTTTTTGGTGAATGGCGAGACCAAATGAATAAAATAGGTGCGCTCCAAGAGTTCAAGGTAAGCGTTGACTTTGCGGCGGTCAGCACCCAATACGCCCGTCACACCCGAAATTTCGAGTAAAGTGCCTGAACGGGCTGCGAGCAGTCGGATAAGCCTATAAAGCGTTGCGCTAGCATCAAAGTCCGACAAAAGCCTGATATCCAGTTCGATATAAGCATTTATGATGTCTTGCAAAAAAACTTTTTTGTCTTTCTCTGTCTGAGCCAACACCACTTGGGGAAATCCACCGAAATGGACAAACTCCTCATACCAAGATTTAAAGCGGTTGTAAAGCGGGAGGCTGTAAGGCTGCATGGCGTACTTGATCAAATCGGTCGTTTCCACTTCTTTGAATTGTAAAAACTCATAAAAGTCAAGCGGGTACATCTCAAAGATTCGCTTTCGCCCTGCAAGGCTCTCCGAAAAACGGTTGCGCAGATAAAAAGAACTTGACCCTGTGACGATAAATTTGATAGGAAAATGGTCGTGGTAATATTTGATAAAGTTCGTGATCTCGGGGACTAACTGAATTTCGTCCAATGCCAGAATGCCCGGCTGGTCGAACAGAAGTCCCAGTTGCTCTAACTCACGCTGCACGTCGCCAAAAAGTTTTTGTTGAAATACCAAGCGGTGATCTGGTCGCTCCAAGTCGAGGTACAATTTGTTCGACAAAGGCGAAACCTCCAGCAGATGCCGCAAGGTTGTTGACTTCCCAACCCGGCGCATCCCCGTGATCACGGTGACTTCTTGTGCTGAAAGGTGGGTTTCTAAGGCTGGAAATATTTTCCTTTTGTACACAATTATTTACTTTTTGTACAAAGGTATGTAAAAAAAGCATTACTATTGTAATTTTTTTGGTGCAGAAAGTATTGAATTATCTCAGAAAACTATGGGATGAGGGTGTAGCAGAGGATACGTAAGGAAAGGAAACAACGCCTGTAATTGAAAATATAACCATGAAAATCGGCAAGTCCAGTTGCAAATTTTCATGGTACGTTTTAAATTCCGCCGTGCGCGGGTCTTTTGACCCCGCACACTCGGAGACGACATTTCAATACAGAAAGAGTCCGACAAAATCCAGTAAAAGTGTGCGGGGGCACAAAACCCACGCACGGCGGAAAAATCTACATCTTTCCAAATCGCGCCTCAAAAATCTCCCTAAATTCATCCTCATTCACCACATTGATTTTGGGGAAATCAATCGTCTTGAGATGATTGAAATGGCGGTCATTGGTAACCAAATAGTCAGAGCCTGCTGCGATGGCGCAATCTGCAAACTTTTCGTCGTCCTCGTCTTGTGGGATGAGTTGCCAGAAATAATACTTGTTGATGTAGAGGATATTGGGTAGGGTTTCGAGTGCAGAAAGGAAGAGATCCGCGGTTTGGAGATCGTAATAGTCCTCAAACACTTCCGCATACTCGTCCAAAATGTCATTGGTGACGCAAAGCGAGATTTGTTCCCGCTCCAAGGCTTTGCGAATCCAATAGTTTTTAGAACCCCGATGGATGGCACTCAGCAGTACATTGGTATCAACGACCACTTTCATGGCCTGCTTGACTTAGATTTGCCTGCTTTTTGCTACGATACATTGTCCGCAAATGCCCTTGCGAAGCCTTATTAACCTGCTCCAGTGTCAATCCTTTTTGCTTCGCCACCTGCTCCACGTGTTCATCCAATAGTTTAAACCGAAAAGCAATCAGAATTTGACGCAAATCTTCCGTCTGCTCCTCGGTCAGGCCTTGTGAGAAGAGTTTAAGAATTTCTACCTGTGCCGGGTTGAACGGCGTTTGCAATGTGGCTTCCATTATCAATTATTTTGTTAGCAAAGATAAGTCCTGAGCCAAGTCTTTTGCCATAAGGCTCATGTATTTGCAGGTATTTCACAGTGCCACCCATCAGTATCATTCAAGGTTACGAACAAATCACAAGATTTGTCATCTTGACGAAACCCACACAAGGCGGAGCGGTTTAATTTACTTCCCTTTCAAATACTCTTCCACCAACTGCTTGTAATAAGGTTTCAAAGCCGGGCTCACCGTTCGGAACTGCTCCACCTCGGCGCGGCGTTTTTTCAGATATTCTTCGAGTGCTGGTGGCATTTTGGGTTGCTGCTGGCGGGCCACTTCGGCTTCGCGTTGCTCGTCCTGTTCACGCTCGCGTTCGGCTTTTTCATGCTCGAGCAAACGGGTGAGGATTTGCTCCTGGCGCTTGAGCATTTCGTTGTTTAGTTTTTTGTTGACAAGGTCAATCTCGATCTTGTTCATTTCGTCCATGATGTCGTCGAGGGCTTTATCGCCTTTGCCTTGCTCCTGTTTTTCCTTTTGAAGTTTGCGCAGGGCATCGCGCAGAGCGGCTTGTTTGGCAGCGAGCTGGGCGAATTCCTTGCTATTGCCGGGATTGGTGCCACCGCCACCGCCGCCTGGTTTTTTGCCACCCTTTTCCTTGCCTTCTTTTTCCAGCCTTTCCTTAAGGTCCTTCATGATTTTATTGATGTCCTCCTGTCCTTTGCTCATCTTGTCTTTGGGCTCGCCCTGGCCTTTCCCCTTGCCTTTGCCTTGTCCCTTGCCCTTGCCGGGTTTGTCGCAACTCTGGCTGCCGGGCATACTGGATGCCATTTGCTCCTGCATTTGCTGCATGGCTTCGGCGAGCAACAGGGCCAGGTCGTTCAGGCCCTTCATAGTGCGGTGCTGATATTCACTGGCGGTATTGGTGCGGCGTTCTTCGAGTTCTTCGAGGCTGTTTTTAAGGTTAGATTTTATTTCCGTCACTTTTTCAGTGATGATGCCTTCTAGCTGGAACTGCCGGGTGGCGAGCGCCTGAAGACTATCTTCCACGAGTTTAAAATCGTCCTTGATTTTGAACTGTTGTTGGGCAAGTTCAACGTAACGCGGAGTATTGGGCGTGGTAGTTTCTACGTCTTTTTTATTTTGTTCCTGAGCAAATGAAAGCCCAACCAGGTTTTCAAGCAATTGTCGTATGGTTTTGAGGTCTTCCTCCATTTGTTCCATTTCACCACTTTCCTTACCCTGTTTCATCTTATTGGCCATCTCCTTCATTTTGTTGGCCGCCGATTTCTGCTTCTTGCCTGCTTTTTTGTTCTGTTTGCCGCTAATGTTTTCCTTCGCTTCTTTCTGCTCCTGTTTCGCGTCGTTCATCTCTTGTTTGTTATTTTCTATTTTTTCCGGGCGTTTCAATTCCTCATTTTTCTTAAGCAGTTCCTCCATCTTCTTGTCCAGTTCTTCCAATTTTTCGTTGAGGCTTTGTTGTTCCTTTTCTAATTCTTCCGTGCTTTT